>NZ_JBNGOP010000041.1:0-25302 GCF_050589625.1 Maribacter sp. 2-571
GAGCTGATTGTTTCAAATTGGGTATCCGTCAATTCCATTTAACAAAGATACCTATTTTGTGTTAACACGCCCTAGTTCAGTAGGCCGAAATTTCTCCAAAGACTTTTATATGCCGTTTCCTAGCGGGACAAGTACCATTCATTAAACACAATCGTTTATAGTTCGTTGTTGAAATCGATATCCTATCCACAACCTTTATTTGACCCTGCTATATTCCGCCACCTTATCGCCCAAGTTGTTAAAAACCGCTAGGGTATTGGCATCGGGAAATTTCACTATGGACTTTACCGTACCATACTCCACAGAGGTACTGGTGATGATTCCCAGTTCAAAGGAATAACGGCAGCTATAAGCGTCGGAGAGCGCACAACCATTTTCGGTGGTGGTATACCGTTCATGACTACAAGTTCCATTGGCCTTGTATGTGGCTTTTCGTTCTTTATCACAATCGCCGAGTATATGTTCGGTGCCATCCTCCATAAATCGTTTTTCCAGATACCAGGTACCGATCAGGGAACCATGAGCACTCGGCGCACGATCATTTGGGTTTCCGCCGGTAATCGGTGTAAAACGGTCATCGGTCTTGCAGGCCGTAACGCAGCAGCATACAAAGGCGCCCAGTAGGAGTTTCCGAAAAAAATAGTTTGGCAATAGCATAGTGGATTTACATTTGCCCTAAGGTAGGTTTTCGATCGTGTCTTTCTATCTATCCCTGTAGGGAGATACGATTTTCCGGTGATATCGTTCAGATAACGAGAGGGATTCAAACAATAATTCTGAAATATGTCGTTTTATTTATGACAATTGTCGTTAAATAATGCTATCTTTAGTTTCTAAATAAGGTCTATGTCGTTACAAAAACCAAAAGCCCCCCGGAAATCGATTACCCCCTCCGAATATGGAAGGACAGGGAAGGATATTCCCGTTCCTTTCTCCGGCGAAGCGGTTTCCAAACCAAGTGAACTTTTGGCCGCGGTATCCTACGACTGGAACGACGATGCACGCGGGTTGTTGTTGGTAGCCGTAATTCGCGGTGGTATCGATTACAAGACGTTTGAAAGTATTGCGTTAAAAACGCCCTTAAAGGAAAAGGATTGGGCCATTGTTTTGGACACTACACCACGTACCTTGATGCGCTATAAAAAAGACAACAAAACCTTCGCTCCAAAGCAGACGGAGAAAATAATCGAAATCCAACAGCTGATGCACTATGGCCAAACGGTTTTTGGCGCTACGGCTTCCTTTCACTCCTGGTTGACCCATGAAAATGTTGGTATGGGCGGGGTTTGCCCGATTACCCTGCTGGATACTTCCGTTGGACTGGGAATGGTCAAGGATGCTTTGGGAAGAATAGAACACGGTATTTTGGCATGACGGTATACCGTATCGTTAGGGGTAAATATAGGGAAGACCTTTCCGGTACCGGAGCGGAACTTTTTGGGGGACGCTGGAACAGTAAGGGCACAAAAATGCTCTATACCGCCTCATCCATTGCCCTTGCCATGACCGAGGTAGCGGTACATATCCCCTTCGGTATACTTCCGAAAGGCTTCTTTGTAATTTCGATTACCCTTCCCAAAGTAAAAATACAAAAGGTATCCTTGGACAGCTTGGAAGGCACTTCTTGGGACTCACTCCCTCCTTCCCATATCACCCAACAAATAGGGGACGCTTTTATAAAGAACGCAAAACACCTAGTTTTGGAAGTACCCTCGGTGGTCGTTCCAGGGGATGTAAACTATTTGATCAACCCTTTGCATAAGAACAGTGATCAGCTAAAGATCACGGCCACACACCCTTTTCGCTTTGACCACCGACTGTTTACAACGGAACGATAACTACTTTCTTTTTGGTATTTGAACCTTACTTGGTCCATTTTTATCGTAATACCATTTCAAAACTAAAATGGTATAAGGTGATAAATAGTGCCGTTAGCGATGCGCAATATGCACTGGTTCTTATTAAAAGAATAGATCTTCTAAGGATACAAAAGGACTAGTACCGTTTGATTTTCGGCCATTCCGATAGTACTTGGCATCCGTAACCCTGCATGATGTCCCTATCGATATATCTTTGTCCCATAACCCTTTAACCCGCTTTATGCATTAGAAAATCTATTACAGCTTCCAGCTACTTCAAAATATGGTGCTGCGCTACATTTTTAAATGTAACCGTAGCGGTGCTATGCTTACATTCATAAAATGTCATATTTTATCGCAGCTAAAAGCTTCATTACGAAGTTCTAATGCATAATCCGGGTTTAAACAAATTGACATGCACAGAAGCGTATTTCTCACTCTAGCGGGATGGAGCCCATTGGTATTGCTTTCCTCAAAACCAGTGGCAGACCGAACGCTCGTTGAAAATTTGATCAAAAGATGGAAAGCGAACGAAGCATATACCATGGCGGTGTGGAACGCAATGCCGGATGCGCTATTGGAATATGCCCCTTCTGAACAGCAATACACTTTTGCCCAACATTTTATGCACATTGGGTACTCCAATAATATGTATGTCGGTATCCTCGCGGACGTTGAGACCTATCCCAACTACGAAACATTGAAAGAAGCGGCTTTTTTTATTCCCCGTCCGGATCCCGTTAACCTTTTTCAACCCGATTTTTTTCAACAACGGGAGACCACCACCATAAAATCGATGGTTACCGACTATCTTCGGGCAACCTTTGATTTTGTTTGTACCAACCTCGAAAAATTGAATGATGGACAACTATCCTTAGGGACAAAAAAGACAAAACCATGGTTTTTGGCCGGTCATTCGAACCTCGATCTTGTTTTGCGGGGCGAGAGCCATACCGCGCATCATCGGGCACAAGCAATTACCTATTTGCGTATGAACGATATACGACCTCCGGGATATTCCAAATTGAATCTTTTGGAAGTACCTGCCAACTAGGGGTAAAAACGATATTTCGTCTATTTATGGGTACGTTAACGATACAAAATGTTGACCTACAAATCATAACATTACCATTTTCTTGTGGCAATTCGACAAATCCCTGATTTCAGGGAATGCATCGGCATACAAGGGCATTACTTTTATCATAACTTTATAACATTGTCAATCCTAAACATCCTAAAGATGAAAGTAGTCTATCGCGTATTCCTTTTTGTTTTTGCATCGTCCTTTTTGCTATCCTGTTCCGAACGATCCGATCGGCCCGATAGCGTGCTCAAAGGGTTTATGTTGGCCGGGCCGTATATCGTAAAAAGTTATGGTGGCAAGGCCGAAATTGAAACCTATATGGGGTACGACCGAAGTACGGACGAAGAGGAGACCATAGCCTTGCATAAAAAAACATGGATTTTCTTTTTCACGGAAGCCGAATCGAAAATTTGTGTGGAAACCCTATCCGATTATTGGGATATTACCGATAAGAAGGGGCTTACCGAAACGCTTGACGGCCTTCGTGATGAGCCGTATACTTTCAAGGCTTGGGACTATGCGCGCTTGGTCAATAACGCAGCTTTGGGCTATGGTGCTGGGTATTTGACCAAAGAGGAAGCGCAAGCATACGTTGATCAAACCTTGGTATTGGCACAACAAAACTATCCGGATTGGAAAACATACTTCGGTGATTTTAACAAAGGGCGCAAGGAATGGAACCCTACTTCTCCCGATCTCGCCGAGTTCAACAATTTGGTAAACGCGATCCAAAGCGACGACAACTCCATTTACAAGTACCTGCCGCTAAAGGATTGATTACAGTGGTCTTCCGCCGCCACAGCGCTAAAAGGATATTATACCATTTTAACTTTGAAATGGTATTAGAATAATCGTTAAGGCATGCTGAAACATGGCCATGGCTTTAATTGTTTCAACACTATTTTAGTGACGGAGAAGTTTCCCTATACCCAAATGGCATAGGCGCTGCCATATTGTATCGTAAAATATGGGGGAAATTGCTTTGGTACTGGGCAACATAGCTTTCTTTTTAATGTTTTACTACGAAACCGCACCGTCAAATCGAAAACAAAAAATGACAGGGAAGAAGGGTACCTACCCGGTGCTATCGGCGTGGCGTATAGGTTAAACTAGAATCAAAAGGTAACCTTCCCAGGCCTTCAATGCTTAGATTATCCATTTGAAAGATAGGGGAGTGGGAGCAAAGGCCCCCACGGTTCTCCCATATCATTAATTTTTATTGTTTTCGGTTACTTTACCCTCAAGTTTTCCAAATCGGGAAGTCGTGCCATAATGCCCCAACCGCCCATGCGTTCGGTAAGGGCAAAAACGACCTCGTTACTACCTTTTTCCAGTTCCAGAAACACAGAGTCGAAATAACCAACACTTCCCAAATACCGATAATCCCTCGATTTAAAACTATTGTCGCCAAAATATACGGGCTTTCCGTTTACAAATACGGTTACTTGATCGCTATAGCCAAAGTCGATCCTTTTCAACTGGTCCTTATCGGATTCCAGTAGCACCTTGGCCAATAGCGTGTTCGTTTCTTTACCGACGGCCGCTACCTTTGAAAGGTTCAGTATTCCAAGGGCATCCGGTTCCATTGGCGTATCGGCGGGAACATCCAATTCCTTTAGCTCTTGTATGCCCTTCAGCGCATCGGCCGCGAACGCTTTCGATACCTTCCAATCCCTAATGGTGGTAGCCCGCGTTTTTAATACATCCTCCGATTTACCGGTCAATTTTGGGTTTTCTATTGCTTCATACGTCAAGTTGGCAAAGTATGCACTTCCCAAAAATGTGCCAAAACCGAGGCCTCCGGCCCTATGCTCCCCTTTTAGGTCTTTGATATGCAATACCGGTGTTTCCATATCGTCGATAAATACATCCGCCCGGTTATCGGCAACGATCAATTTTACATGCATCCACTGCCCAAAATTGAAGTGTTTGGCAGCCCAATGGCCTACACCAGTATACAATTGCCAACCGGCATTTCCATTGAAAACCGGGGTATATTGCATGGCATCGGGATTACCGGATTGATGGGGGCGTAAGTAATATTCCTCATAATTCGCTTTATCCAGGATACGAAAATGGACCCCTACAAAATTCCGTATTTGTTCAAAGCTTACATCGAACTCGATAATGCCCGTTTTAAAAACGGCACCTTTCGCTCGTGCCTTGCCTTCTTCCAAAAAAAGGGCATGCCTACCAAGATGCTTTTTAAAGGCATGGTTTTTGGCTTCTATTTCCCAGGCGTCGGCCTCCAAGATCACTACTTTTTTCTGTTGCGCAATCCCTATACTTACCATACAGGTAAATAGCCATAAAATACTGTTGTTAAGCTTCATGTGTTTTCATTTAAGTGATTTTTATTTTAAGAAGTGGTTTACACTTTTTCAATTAGCTAAAAAATGATTCTTTTTCACACTTTTTCACCTTTTTTCCTTTCGTAGCCCTGCTATGCAACTCAAAAAAGGCTTCAAAAGGGCAAAAAATCATGAATTTTCGCCTTAATCCAAAAAGTCTAAATCACTTCTTAGTTTATTCTATCTTTTTCTTCATCGGCGCCCGTTTTTCTTTTGCGCTCTTTTTTTACTCCTTGGTTTCCAAAACTTGCGGCATAGGTTAGTTTAAAAGTGCGCTGGCTGGCATCGAAAGCACGTTCGATAAAGATGTTTTCATCGGGGATGTCGGTAAAACCTAACCGCTCCAAGGAATTAAAAACATCGGAAATGTTAAAGGTCAAGCGGCTTCCTCCCGTAAACTTTTTTTGTATTCCAAAGTTAAAGATGCCCAGGGGTTCGAAGGTGATATTGCCCAGTAACGAACGGCTTTGATAGAAGCCTGAAAGTTCCGTAGTAAATCCGTTTCCAAGGCTGAAGGTTTGGTTCGTGTTTATCCTGAAATTGGTTTGGTCGAACGTATAAGTGCCCAATGCTTCCGTGGTAGTCGACTCTTGCCAGAGTACGGTAGAAAAGTAACGCATTTTCCACCAATTGGTCACCTTTAACGGAAATGACAGGGTAAGGGAAGCCGTTTTTTGGCGGTACAGATTATCCGGAACGATGAGTTGTGTATTCGTATTTGGATCAAATCGATTTTGGAACCTGACAAGGGTGAAATCCTCGTCGGAATATTGGGCGGAAAGACTGATACTTCCCCTTGTATAGGCGGCTTGAAACGTATTTGCCAATGCGGGTCGTAAACCTGCATTACCACCAAAGGATGTACTCGGGTCCAGAAATATGATAAAGGGTGCCATATCACTAAAAGAAGGCCTATTGATCCTTCGGCTATAGGATAGGTTGACACTGCTCCTTTCATTGATTTTTTGATTCCAATAGAGACTTGGAAAGAAATTGTCCAATGTTCTGTCTACAACGTTTCCTCCATTGGTCGTATTTAGTGTGGTAATGGATCTTTCATAACGCAAACCGCCCTTTACAATCGTTTTTTCGGAAAATTGATATTCCGATTGCCCGTATAGCGCAACAATCGTTTCGGTCAAATCACTGGTCGAAGTAAAATTTGGGAAGGTAACGCCATTCTCCGATAGTGCTACGCGATTTTCGAAATCGGAGGCCACATATTTCGCCCCGACACTCAGTTTTGCCTTTTCACTTATCGGAACAGTGTAATCGACTTTACCCACAACGATCTGGAACGGCGTATCCTTTTCACTAAGAAGGTCTTGATCTGAAATAACGCTGCCCGAAGTATCCTGAAATCGCAGGTCATAAGTAATGGGGTTCTGATTATCGAATACTAGGTAATCAATATCCGCATTTAACGATGCCCCGTTATCGAAGCGATGCAACATATTGATATTGGATTGCAAATGCCGCCAATCGTTTACTTCAATATTTAGGGAACGTGCCAAGGTATCGGGTGCTCCTGCCGGTCGAATGGCAGTGATATTAGTGGCGTTCATGTCCCAATTGTTTGCATATCCGGAGAACAGTACCCCCAAAGTGGTCCGTTTGCCGGTAGTGACGTCCATACCCAAGCGGTACGTATGGTTGTTTTGCACTGGATCACGCGTACTGGAAAATTCGGTTTCGATAAAATCGGACCCAACGCCCGTTCTTCTGTCCAAGGTAGTGAACTGTTCCTGTCCGTTGCGCAAGTAGCTATACCCGCCAAAGAGATTGATATTGTTTTTACGATAATTGAAGTTGATGCTTGCATTTCCGGTTTCTCCACGACCATAACCGGCAGCTACGGAATAGCCGCCATTGAACCCTTCATCTCGATTTGATTTGAGCACTAAATTGATGTATCCCGCATTGCCTTGCGCATCAAGGTTCGCCGGTGGGGTAGTAATCAACTCTAGCGATTGAATGGTATCGGCGTCCAAACCCTGTAAATATGAAAACAAGGCATCGGCGGGCATATACTGCAACTTCCCGTTGACCATGATGTTGACACCTTCTTTACCCAGCATAGCGATGGAATTGCCTTGACGGTCGACGACCACTCCGGGAGAACGTTCCAAAATTTCCAAGGCGGAACTGCCCCCGGTATTTACCTTGTTCGCAATATTGATGATCAAACGGTCTATTTTTCTTTCAATTAGGGGTTTGCTGCCCACCACTTGTACCTCGTTAAGTGCAAGTGCCCCTTCGGTAAGGGTTATGGTACCCAAAGCATAAGAAGGTCCGGTAGCGGACAAATCAAAAACCGGAGAACTATAATCATCATATCCGATTATCGATACGGTGACCATATACTGCCCGGTCGTTTTAGCGTCCAATTCAAACGTTCCATTATCATCCGAAATACCTCCTGAAACAAAACTGCTATCGGTCGCCCGTAGTAAGAGGATGTTAGCAAATGCCAAAGGGTTGCCATTAGTATCCATAGCCGTTCCGGAAACCTGATATTGGGCATTGCCAAATTGAAACAGCGATAGAAAAACAACTGGTAAAAATCTGATGTTCGGTATCATTTTCTAAAAGTTTATGTGAATTGGGGTTTATTCAGGTTTGTGACTTTCATGGCCGTAAACGAACGATAACAAGTGCCATAGTTTTATATCTTTGCTACGGAACAAATGTATCTTCCTTCCGTGAAGACCCGTGTACAAAGGGCTAACAAGTCCGTACAAAACCGTACACAATAAAACAAGGCGATGGATATGGAGCATCAAACGGCGCTTACCGCACTTTTGAAAGCGATCGAAGAAAAATTGCAGTGGGGAGCCGCTACCGGTTGGTCATCCTATGATTTTGACACCTTGGCAGGTCAAATCTTGGAACGTACAAAAACCAACATCAGCAGCAACACGCTAAAACGGGTTTGGGGCCGCATCAAATATGACTCCTCACCGAGCGATGTTACTTTGAACACCCTTGCCAAATTTTTAGGACATACCGATTACAGGGCATTCAAAATGACCCTGACCCACCCGAAAGCATCCAACAAAAAAGGACCAAAAAAGAGGACAGGGTTCAAGTGGCCACCGTTCAAATCGAGACCTTCCATGATCTTTGCTTCAGGAGCGATTTTTATGTTGATCGCTTTGATCGCTATTTCTTATTCCTCCAAGGAGGCCAAACTGAATCCCGATGATTTTTATTTTACAAGCAGAAAAGTGACCAAAGGGCTGCCCAACTCCGTAGTGTTCGCGTATCGGGCAGCAAGTGCGCCAAAAAATGCAAAGGTCGAAATTCAACAAAGTTGGGATCGTACCAAAAGGCAGACGGTCAAAAAAAATGATTCGGTGGCAACCTCCATATATTATGATCCCGGTTATTTTAAGGCCAAACTAGTGGTTCAGGACCAAGTGGTGAAAGAGCATGGGGTGCTGATAACGAGTGATGGTTGGTGGGGGAAAATACAGACTCCGGAAAAAACAGTGTACTTGAACGATTCGTCAATCACCAAGCCCGGTATCGTGGCCTTGACCGACTCCCTTTTGTTGCAAAACGGCATTCCTTCCAAAAACGAGATGCAACGCACCGCCTTTCGCTACGTTGATAGTTTTGGAGACCTTCGGGTAAACGATCTGGTAGTGGAAACCCAATTCAGAAATACGGCAACGACCAATCTTGAAGTGTGCCAGATGTCGTCGGTAACGCTGATTATGGAAGGGGAAGCCATCATTATCCCATTTTCCCGGATGGGATGTATTTCCGACCTCCAATTGTACCATTTAAACAAAGGCATCAGCGGCAAAAGTAACGACCTGTCCAAATTTGGTGTCGATTTTGGGGATTGGGTCACGCTAAGGTGTATTTTCAAAAACGATACGCTTACCATAATGATCAATGGTCAACAAGCAATCTCATTACCGATGGGCGGAAGAATAAACAAAATGCACGGACTTATCTATCGTTTTGAAGGCACCGGTACGATACGGTCGTTATCCTTGAAAAACGAAGAAAAAGCATATTTCGATTGGCCGTTGGTAAAATAGGGAGTTTTGTAAGGGGAGGTAGCGGGTCGTTACTATTTTACGGCATCTCGACCATTGGGTACAAGCTAACATTTTAAAAGCGGTACGGGCAGGATATGTTACCGTTTTTCTCAGTAGTGGTTTTAGACCGGAAAAACACGTTACCAAACTCTGGATGACGGTGGCCCCTGGCCCATGGTCTAGAACTTTCCACTGGCAACGAAGATTTCTTGCAATTGCTCGGTGATCGTGCACGAATCCTTTGGAAAGAAGATGTCGTAGTAAACGCTACTGCCGACAAAATGGTAGTGAACTACGCGAACAGCTCTTACTTCACTGCCAGCCCGTGTTACGACAAGGGCCAAAGCCGCCGTGTATTTTTATAAGGTATTGGTACGGCTTAATAAAGCGCCATCATTGAACGATAGGTGTCTGGTAGTTCCATAAATATACCCATCGTTTCGTTTAAAAAGGTATCCCGACCATGGTTAGGAGACCTTTTTTTAATATTTCGTCTTTTACCGGTACATTCCCAAATACAATCATTGCCCGAGCTTGAACGCCTAAGATTGCCCATGGTAACCCCTAAAAAGAGGAGTTTGGTCGCTTTTCGCGAAGCTGTTTGAAAGGGCCGGCAGGATAGGACATCGAAACCGCGGTTTTCACCACCTATTCGGTCCGCGTTAAAAACAAAAAAATGTAAAAGCCTTTTATGCCAAGGATAAAAGCAAATTTAACACCCGTCCAGTGCAAAAACAATGACCAGTTCTTGGTCTGTTTTTTGGCCTTTTAAATTTTCAGCTGGTCTCCATTTCTTCTGGGTTTTAGTGATGAGTTGGAACATTGCAGTATCTATGGAAGGATACCCGGAAGTACCATCTAACATACAATTTTTAATAGCACCTTTTTTGGTGATTCTAAAAGATAACTTGAAGGGGCGTAGCTTATCCATTTCCGCCACGGCCCGTACTTCCTTTGTATTTTCTTTGAGATATTCGACAAGTGCTTCCTTACCGCCTTCATATTGCGCTTGCTTTTCGGGAACAGGGGCAACATATCTGGACATCCCACCATTTGCCTGTTCGTTCGGTAGTATGGTATAGATAAAGTCGGGTATGACTTTCTCCGCTGCCGTAACGGCCACCGGTGTGCGGACAACAAGATGCTCGGCAACCGATGGTGCTACCCGATTTTCATCCGAATTGTTACCGCCTATCACACCAAACGCCATTAATAAAAGGGCTACAAGTACTGCTGAAAAAAATAAAAACGTCTGTTTCATATCTGATATGTTTTAGTATTGTTATTGTTGTCAAAGCTAACGTGGATAAGGGGTTTGCTAGGTAAACCAAATGTAAAATGATGTAAATTTTGTGTAAAACAATTGAAACTTTCTCCGATATAAATAGTTTTGTAACATGGCCACAAAACAGTTTAATAAAATCGGGTTCACTTTTGTGTGCTTCTTGTTGTTTTTTTCGAAAGGCGTTTCACAATTTCAGGACGAAAAGCATATAGAAGCGGCATTGCGAATGATGGGGCATCGCATTCTATTGCGTTCAGGGGACAGTGTTTCCCGAATATTGCCCATAAAAAAGGAGAATGATAGCTTTAGGATCCAATTCGAATCCGAATTTGAATTCTACCCTGAAGAACTGGTAGCAACCATTGATGCAGTTGTCAACGAAACGGGGATGCCATCCAATTATGTTGTGGAAATTGTGCAATGCGAGACCAATGCCGTAATGTATAGTTATGCCATGGGCGATTCGGAACAAACGAATATTATCCCTTGCAAATCAAGGGTACAACCCAAAGCGTGCTATTCGCTTTTGATTACTTTTATCGCTTCGAAGGTACCAATGGCATCGGCGAATGACGTTGTTCGAGGTACCCCTTACAAATCGTCTTCCCAAACGGGTTCTGTAACCAATTTTCTTTTGATAGTACTGCTTGTTTTTAGCCTTGGTGGCCTTGTTTATCTGTGGAAAAAAAGACGCTACAAAAATAACGACCCCAATTTGATCGCTTTGGGCGAATACCGGTTTGACACCAGGAATACGGAGCTATTGTATAAAGACCAAAGAACGGCGCTAACCGGCAAAGAGGCCAATCTACTCCTTGTCCTTTTTGAAGCGGTGAATACCATCGTGGAACGGGAGGTCATTTTAAACAAGGTCTGGGGAGACGAGGGGGACTATGTCGGTAGGACCTTGGATGTTTTTATATCGAAATTGCGCAAGAAATTCGAAGGCGACCCAAAGGTAAAAATAATGAACATTCGAGGGGTGGGGTATAAGCTTGTCATCGCCGTATAGCCATGGGGAGTACTATCGCTTTGTATTTGGTGTTCAAAAAACAAGACCGAAAAACTACAGAAATGTCCTCGTTTACAGGTGTTCCAATACAAGAACCTAAAGTAATACACCGTAAACGGATGTGTTTGGGCATTCCATTCTCAGCGCGTAACCTTTTGTATTTTTTTTTCTTCCTTCAACTTTCTAGCCAAATACGAAACTCCTTGGTCGTTGAGGCGCTGGTAACAACATGTTCTTTAAGGCCTTTAATACGCAAAGCGAGTCTGTTGCTTGAATAGGGTTCAATTTTTTCGATATGTTCGACCCCGACAATTTGGCTGCGATTTATTTTAAAGAAATATTTCGGGTTCAGTTCTTTGATCAAAACACCGATGCTCTTTGAAATACTGTGCAATTGCCCCTTGGAATCGAATAGCTTACAGAAATCCCCATTGGCTTGGATCAGCCCAATTTCCGAAGTTTCCAACAATTTGATCCCATCATTTTTTTTTATGGCAAAACGTCTTTTATAGTGTTCATCCTTGGTTTCCAATACTTCTTTAAGCTGATCGTAGATATTCTTTTCCAGCGATTTGGGCTCAAACAGTATATCAAATTTTTTCAAGGCCGCCTCCAAGTCGCTCTTTTGGTAGGGTTTTAAGATATAGGCAATTCCGTTGGCTTGGAAAGCCTCCAGCAAATGTTCATCATAGGCGGTACAGAAGATGATCGGGGTTTTGGTATTGACACTTTGAAAGATATCAAAAGCATTTCCGTCCAAAAGTTTTATATCCGAGAGGATCAGATCATAATCCGGATTCTTTTCCAATAACGCGATACCGGCTTTTACCGTTCTAACGTTTTCCAAAGCAACGGATTTCCCAAAATAATCTACCAAGTACTTCGCTAATTTTTTCTTGGCAGGTATTTCGTCTTCAACTATGAGTATTCGCATCATTCTTTTCGTACTAGTGCACTAGGCTCAATAAAGGTAAGGTTATGGAAAAGCTATTTTCGGTGGCTTCAATTTGCACTTTTTGGTCGCTTAACAGCTGATATCGCTTCTTCAAGTTTTTCAGGCCCGTTCCCATTGATTCTACTTTCCCCTCTTTTTTGGAAACAGTGTTCAATACGTTTATAAAGCTTTCTTCAATAAAAATTTTGGTGGAAATGGTATTGCCATCCAAAGCGGCATTATGTTTTACTACGTTCTCCAAAACCGTCAACAGCGATCCGTTCGGCAAATAGTTGTTCAATGGTTGTCTGTTTTTGATGATTTCAAAATCGTAATCGTTTCCGAAACGGGTTTCTATCAAATAAAAGTAGTTTTTTGCCAGCGCAATTTCATCCTCCAAGGGTACTACATCTTCATCTTTGGTATGGATCAAATAGCGGTACAGTGCCGCTAAATGTGAAATATACTCCTTTACTTTTTCTTTTGACGAATACTCCACCAACGCATCGATCGTATTCAGGCTATTGTATAAAAAGTGTGGGTCGTATTGCGAGCGAAGCACTTTGAGCTCCAATTCTTTCTGACTGTTTTGAAGTTTGATGTTGTCCAGTTTATTCTCGTAATACTTTTTCCCCAGTACTAAACCGAGCAGCATGAACGCATCGGCGCCCCTATTAAAGTTTTGAACGAGCATTATTTGGGCAGAAGGCAATTCCCATGGTACTTCGGCCGTATAATAATCCCTCCACATATCTAAAAAACCAACGCCTTCCCAAGTAAAAAAAGCCAACACGATAAAAATCAGATAGTTTTTTCTAATCACCAAGTATTCATTGATAAGCCATCTAAAAATGAAGAGTAAAAGCAGGTTTTTGATAATATATCCGGGCAATCCCGTTGCGATTTCGAAAAAGGAATAGTCCTGAACATTCCATCGGTATACCAACCATATCGATCCGGCTATAAAGTAAAATAGGATGAATTTATAATCGGATGTATTGAACTTTAAACTGTTCATATTGCTGCGTTTATTCCCTAGGAAAAACAAGATACCATTTATCTTGTTCGCCCGGAATATAATACCATTTCTGAGGTTAAATTACCATTAAAAATTGTTCTTTCCCGTGTATGCTTCTAAAGGAACTCATTTAGACTTTTTTAATTGGCTAAAAAATTGTCCTTTTTCGCTCGACGCGCCGGCCGGCTCCTCATCAAAAGCCAAATCATTGGCTTTTTCTTTCGGCCCTGCCTTTTTTCCTCTCGTAGCCCTGCTATGAAACTCAAAAAAGTCTTCAACAGGCCTTTAAATCACTTCCCGAAGCATCGGGATCGCTTCAATCCAAAAAGTCTAAATGAGTTCAATAAAAGCTAACCATGGCTACGGCTATGCATGGATTTTTCTTTTTCGCCTACCCAAAAAATCCCTGGTTTTTATTTGCGTAATTTAACCTCAGAAATGGTGTAATTTGCTATGGGATCATTAAATGCTGGAGCACTGACATTGGTAATTGGGACTGATTGGCATTTGTGAACATTACATACCCCCACTTTGCCTCTGGGGCAATTATAAAGATGCTCGTATATCCGGGGTTGTTTCCGCCATGCCCGTAGGCGTTGCCAAAAGGCATGGTAGCTTTTGCAAAACCAAGCGTCCAGTCGGTTACGCCGGCCTGTGTCTGTGGATGCCCCTCGGGCAGTACCACCTGTGTTTCAAAAAGCGTTTCATAACTTTCTTCGGCCAAGCCTTCTTTTTGGATCAAGGCGATCAACCATTTGGAAAAATCCATGGCTTCCGTATGGATCGAAAATGCGGCTCCGAATGTTTTTGGGTCCTCATCTTCGGCAACGACCTTTTCATCGATGTAACCATTTGCTTTGTTTTTTAAATTTTCAGCATCTTGCACAAATTTGGTGTATTCCAGGTTTAAGGATTGTGCCACGCGCTCTTGATAAGCGTTTTCCAGTCCAGCATCATCGGTGTCCAAAATATGGGCCAGTACTTTGGCCAAATACTGATAGCCTTCCCCGGAATATTGAAAAGCGCTACCGGGTTCAAATGAAATGAACAGTTTATCGCCCTCATGGTCCGATCTCCAGTTGGGAAATCCGGTGGTGTGGGAGAGGACCATTCTTGCCGTAATTTTTTTATATCGCGCGTCATCGGCAATGTCCGCATAGGGTAAATATTGGTAAAGCGGCTTGTCCAGATCCAGTGTTCCCTCTTGTACAAAACCCATAACGAAATAGGCAAATAGCGGTTTTGATAGGGAGGCCCCTTCGAATATGGTTTTGTCCGACACCTTCTGCTTTGCCGATACGTCGGAATACCCATCGACCAAATGGTAAACCACTTCCCCATCATTTATAATCGCCATGGAGAGCCCAGGTACCCCAGCCAGTTTCATGTTTTCATGAACGAATGCCGTTATCGTAGCGGAAGAAACTTCTTTACCGACCAGGTTTTTGAAGGTTTTTGGGGCGGTACGGGTTTGGGTATGCGCTGTATGGGAAAGTAACAAACATAAGGTTAGCGCAAGGGATGATGCAATTCTACTAAAAATGAATACCATAATTGATCGTTTTTTGATTGATGGCTGCAAGATATCCATGAACAACAGGTATCAAAAACAAGAACAGTTAAGTAGGCCGAATTACAGGTTGAAGTACTTGAAAATTGGGTTAAGGTTACCCTTTGTCCTAAAATCTGAACAGTGATCGACCTATTGAACACCAATGCCTTTTGTGTTTTTCCTTTAAAAAACCATGGCCTGCTTATTTGCAAAAGCATCGATAAGAACGGGATGAAAATGCTCCTAGTTTATCAATTGCAATTTCAAATTGGCTTCGAACGAACAACCTGAATTTTTCCGGTTTCGGTTGCAAAAAACAATAGGGGCTCCTCATTTTCTGGCGCTAAGAACAGTATTCTTCAATTCCCTTAAATTCCTTTTAAAGGATTTACTTCCCTAAGTTTTTTTCTGGACTCTTGGAAAAATCGTACGCTGCACAAGCCCAATACCGGGCAATTCCCCCAGAAATCAAACATTCTTCGAGCACCTCTTTACCTCTTGTTAATTCGTTTTACAAGCACTAAGTCATCCCTTTGGATGTTTCCCGATCGTGCAACTATTTAAAACCTGCCTTGTCCTTGGAGGTGCAATGCAGTAGTTGGGAAGTTTGAAAGACATCCAAAAAACACCCTTTCATTTTTGACTACAGTACGTACTTCCACAAATAAATTAAAAAACAGAATAATGAAAACAATATCCTTAAAAGCGAAAAGTATCGACTACCATCATTCAATTTCAAAAGTGATTTTAATGACACTTTTATACCTCCTAACCGTCTCATGCTCCAATGACGATAACGAGCCCCCGGTAAAGGAAGAAGAACCTGCCGTTGCGATTACCGAAATATCCCAGGACATCAAAGACCTTATATATTTTAAAGGTGATGAAAAGGCCGCTACGGTACTGATCACTGTGCCAGGTGGCCCCAGTACCGCATTCGCAACCGATTTGGTAGACGATTTTTCACCACTTCTCATTCCAAAGGAAATTTTGACCGTAACGGTACATCAGGCGCAAACCCTGGATTCTACCATCGTAAAAGGCAATGACATCACGTTGGACCTGGCGGTTGGCTTCAATACCCAAAGTATCGAGGCATTGGACAAAGTGACCGCCTATTTTAAAAACCAGGGCCGGACCGTTTATATTTTAGGATTTTCTTTTGGCGCGTTCGTAACACAGGACCTTATTGCAAAAAAAGGAATCGACAGTGCTGACAAGTATCTTATTGTTTCGGGTAGATTGGATATGAACGCTATTATTTGGCAAGGGGCGGCCGAAGGAAAAGGTGGATTTTTTGAAAATGGGGTTACGCCCATCATAGCAGCGGACCCTAATCCCAGCGTAAAAGAAAGAAATTTAAACAGGATCGGTGCCGGATTTTTGATGAACCGGTACACCCAACTTTTGAATACCGTTCCAGACCTATCGGACCTCACTTACATTTATGGGGAGATGGATCAGGCCGTCGGGCGTCTTACCGATGATGAAATTCAGTTTTTAAGGTCGAAAAACGCCCAAATACTTGCTGGACCCGGAGATCATGATACCACTTTTGGAGAGTTCATCGTACAAGGTTTTAAAGCGGCCTTCGGAATTGAAATAGTCCTCTAGCCCATAATTCCACAATTCAAAAAGATGAAACAATATACCATTATATTTCTATTCGTTTACGCTGTACATTTTCAGGCCCAAAGCCAATTTGATGGTGCCACCTTTTTAGAAAGGACGGCATTTAAAATAGGGTACCATGGAAATGTTTTTTCTGATAACGGACTGCATCTCGGTGCCGAATATCTGTGGAAGGAGAAAATTAGGGTCAAAGAAAAAAGAAAAGGCCCAAAGACCATCACCCATCAACTTTTGTTCAATGGAAGTATAGGGTATGTTACAAACTTTACCAACCGAACGGACAATGGCCTACACACCCATTATGGGCTTATATGGCGAAGAACAAGTCCAAAACGATGGCAGTGGAACTTAGAGGTCAATCCGTTGGGCTATTATCGTTCCTTTCTTCCGGAAACTTTTGAGGTAAAAGGAGATGAAGTCTCCAAGGTTCAATTTCCGGGAAGAAGCTACTACGCACCGTCCGTTGCCATTGGTATCGGAAGAGATCGCCCCGAAAAAAGACGTTCAGGCTGGTATCTTAACTTGAATTGTACCCTAAGAACACCCTATAATGCGGGTACATTGCCCACTTTCTCCGTACAATACGGTCATCGTTTTAATTTTAAAAAGAAATAATCATGCAAAAAATCATACAAAACCACATAAAACGAATTGCTATCGCTCTCATGGTACTGGGTATCGTCTCTTGTTCCAAGGAGGATGTAAACCTTAACGAGCTGGACGAAACTATTTTCGTGCGGCATAAAAAAGCCGATATGCCCGCTTATATCCATGGTAATGCCGCTGAAAAAGTGTTCCTGATCATATTGCATGGTGGGCCCGGAGGAAACGGATTGTGGTACCGGGTAAACTCCATTAGAACCGAAATCGAGAGAAATAACGCGGTGGTCTATTTTGACCAAAGAGGGCATAATAATGCGCAGGGGAATTACTCCGAAAAGGAGGTAAGCATCGATATCATGGCCGAAGATGTTGTGGCTTTGGCAAAGGTGATAAAGGCGAAATACGGCGAGGGTTCCAAACTATTTTTAATGGGCCATAGTTGGGGAGGTACGTTAGGGCCGGCGACCTTATTAAAAAACCAGGACCTCTTTTCCGGATATATCAATGTTGCCGGTGCGCATGACCCGAAAGGGCTGTATGCCGCATATCGGACGGTCCTACCAAGGGTAGCAAATGAGCAAATCGCTTTGGGGAATACTATTGAATTTTGGAAAAACACGTTGGATGTAGTCCAAAATTCCGATGCGACAAATAGTTTAACGGGATTTAGCAAATTAAATATCGCTTCACATCAAGGAGAACAAAAACTGGAGGCGGACAATGTCATTAATGCGCCAAAAGCGGATTATGGCGATGATCAACCATCGAACAACCTTTCAAAAATACGCTGGAACAGCGCCCAAATACAAGATATTCTAATTGATGAACAAGGGCTTTTTCAGAAGGTTACATTTACGGATAGCTTAGCTGAAATTACGATACCCTCCCTCGTATTATGGGGTAAATACGATCTTGTTGTCCCTACCGTATTCGCCCAAGAGGCTTTTGACAATTTGGGCGCTAACGAGAAAGAACTCTTCATTTTTGAGAAATCGGCCCATAGTCCTATGTTGAACGAGCCCGATCTTTTTTCAGCCAAGGTGATTGCGTTTATCAATAGGCATAAGTAAACCATTCGAAAGTGTTGGGAATTGGCTGTTCGCAATTTTACATGACAACTAATTATAGCGTACAGCTAAGGTGTTGGATCGGAGATGCGTCTATAGACCTATCTATTCTTGAGTGTTCCGCATGATATACCTTAGCTATGGAAAAAGCTAAGGTATGATACATAGTTTCTCTATTTTTTTTCTTCTAAAAAGTTTCCTTAAAAATGTAATGGAATACGCTTTTTGTTGAAACCGAGGTACAAGATCCACGAAAACCTATTTCTAAAAATAATAACCCAAGGAGTAAAGGGCAGGGGAGTAGGTGCAAAAAGGGTATGGAATGGTCGGCTTAACATATAAGATTAATGCCGGACTATGGTGTGCCATCAATCATTAAAACTACAATTACGAATAATATAAATTTGTATATTTATTGCAATTACGAATAATATGAAAAATGAAGAAAACAAAACTTGGAGAGTTTGAAGAATTAGTACTGCTCACGGTAATTGTATTACAGGAAGAAGCTTATGGTGTCGAAATAAAAAAAGAGCTTGAGACAAGGTTGAATCAAACGTTGAGCGTAGGGTCAATACAATCTGCTCTCAAACGAATGGAACAAAAAGGGTTTTTGACTTCGGAATTTGGTGAAGCGACCAACAAAAGAGGAGGGAAGCGAAAACGCATTTATAGTGCCACTTCTTATGCCCATAAAGTACTTAATGAAATAAAGGAAATAAGAGAAGCGCTTTGGAAATCGATCCCTCAACCTAAATTCAGCTTGCTAGGCATATGAGTAAGAAAAAGAAAAATATGCCGCCACATTGGGCTCTAAAATTCCTGAGACTCTTTATAAAGCGGGAGTATATTGAAGAAATTGAAGGGGACCTCGAAGAAACTTACCACATCAACAGACAAGAATCTTCTACAGTTCGAGCAAATTGGCGCTATGTTATTGAAGTATTCAAGCTATTGAGGCCTAATTTAATTAAAAGCTTGGCTTGGAATTATTCAATAAGTCCTGCCGGTATGTATCAGAGCCACTTCAAAACAGCTGTTAGAGGTCTAAAAAAGAACTTCGGTTTTTCAGCAATCAATATTTTCGGTCTGTCCCTAAGCATAGCTGTTGGTATTTTAATGATTTTACTCATTTCCGAACGCTATTCTTTTGATGATTTTCATACGCAAAAAGACCGGATATACAAGGTTACGACCAACCGGGTTCAAGGCACTAAAGGCGAGGAGGTACAGCTTAGTACCGCTTCCTACTATATTGGAAATCAACTCAAAGAGCAGGTTCCAGGTATTGACGAAGTGGTTTTTATGAAGGCGGACAGGCTTTCAGCGGATTTTATTACCGAAAGAAAAGCTATCAGCATCAACGGGTTTTACGCCTCAGCTTCTTTTTTTGATGTGTTTTCTTTTGACCTGTTACAAGGTAATCCACAAACCGCACTTTCTGAACCCAATAGTGTTGTATTGACCCGATCTTCGGCAAGAAAACTGTTTGGCGATGCCGACCCCATTGGTCAGGTTTTGAACGTAGAAGAAAATGGAGACTTCAAAAGTGTTGTCATAGCGGGCGTTGTGGCCGACCCCCCAATGAATTCCCATATGCGTTTTGATGTACTGGTCTCTTTATCCACAGTGGTCAAACCTTTCAGTGAAACAGCAAATGATATCAATAGTCCTGACAATACGAACGATGTATCGGTTTACCTTTTGCAAAACGAACAGGCCAAAACCGAAGATATTATTGGTGCGATGGCCAACCTTATGGGAGATTATAATAAAACAATCGAGCATCCCATTAGGCATTCTTTACAACCTATGGAAACGTTCGTTACCAGCAATACCTATGCGAATAGAATGGGGCCCATGTTTTCCGAACGTAAAATTAAAATTATGCTGGGCCTTATGCTGATTATACTCATATCGGCGTGTTTTAATTATACGAATCTGTCAATGGCCCGTGCTTTGAAGCGTTCAAAGGAAGTTGGAATCCGAAAAGTAATGGGTGCCAGCAGGTCTCAAGTTTTTACACAATTTATTATGGAGGCCTTGGTTCTCGCATTTTTGGCCTTAGTGGTGGGTTTGGCTTTGTTTTATCTAATAAGACCGCAATTTCTCGACCTGCCAAATCCGGCTGCAATGGGTCACGATATGTTTTCCCTAAAAATCAATTACATACTTATAGTGTATTTTATTGGTTTCACTTTTATTGTTGGCCTGCTTGCAGGTTTTCAGCCCGCATTTTTACTTTCAAAGTATAAGGCCCTCAATGCATTTCAGGATGCCAGTAAGTTTACACTTTTTTCAAAAGGTGTTAACCTAAGACAGGTGTTGACCGGTTTTCAATTCGCTATTTCAATAGGACTCATCGTCTGTGCAGTTTTAGTGTTTAAGCAATACAAATTTAGTTTGGATTACGATTTAGGATATTCTACCGAAAGTATTGTAAACATTCCCATAGAAGGAGATTACATCAACCTGCTTGAAGCCGAGATTGCTAAACTACCCGAGGTTCTTGAAACCTCAAAGTCTTCTTGGGTATTGGGCGTGGGAGGTGATGGCATGTCCGTCGGGATGGTAATGTCAAAAGACAATCCAAAGCCAACACCCTTTTTAGTGAATCAAGTAGATGGTTCTTACCTGAGAATGCACGAATTATCATTTCTCGCAGGTTCGGGATTTACAAGGTCATTGGATGAGGGGCAAACTCAAAATCACGTCATTATTAATGAAAAAGGCTTACAAACCTTAGGGGTAGATTCAGCAGCTGATGCCATTGGTAAAACTATTTTGCATAACGGTAATTCACTTCAAATACAAGGCGTGGTTGAGGACTTTATTAGCATTGCACTTACCAAAGAAATATTTGAATCGTTCGCTTTTGTGCAGGCCAATGAAGCAAGCCAATACAAATCGCTAAATGTAAAAATCTCAAGTGCAAATTTACAAAGCAGCTTAGCAAAATTAGAAGTCGCGTATCGCAAACATGATGCTATCCACCCTTTTGAGGCGCATTTTTATGACGACCAGATAGCGAAGGTGTATGAACGTGAAAAAACGACTTTTACAATTGTTTCCTTTCTTGCTTTTTTAGCCATCTGTATTTCAACATTAGGGCTGCTAGGTATGGCAGTTTATACCCTTGAAAGCAGGAAAAAAGAAATCAGTATTCGAAAAGTCTTAGGTGCAAGATTGCAAAATCTATTGCTGTTACTTTCCCATGAGTTTTTAATTATTGTATTGGTTTCAAGCGCAATAGCTATTCCTTTAGTACTATATATTGTTGACCGTATGGTGCTAAACGATTTTATACATCGAATTGAAATAAAGGTGTCCGACTCACTTTCAGGTTTAGCCATAATGCTATCGATCGGCCTTTTAACCATTGGCTGGCAGATCAGGACGGTGTTTATAAAAAATCCTACGGACGCACTAAAAAATCAATAAAAGCAACCTGATGCGTATAAGAATAATTTTAGGTATGAGTGTTTTGTTTCAGTTTTCGGCGGCTGCACAAACAGTAGGGTCATTTACTGATGAACGTGATGGTTATGTCTACAAAACGGTCACTTATGAGATGAAACACGGTAACGATTCGATATCCACAATGACCTGGATGGCGCAAAACTTAAACTACAAAACAGAAAGTTCGTATTGCTATGATGATTATGACGCCAACTGCGGGATTATGGGAAGACTTTATATCTGGTCTGCGGCAATGAAAGCTTGCCCGGACGGTTGGCATTTACCAGATGATAGGGAATGGAGGCAGTTAGCTGATCTGTTTGGCGGTGTTAACGTAGCGGCAAACGCTTTAAAGAGTACAAGTGAATTATGGCAACAATGGGCTCAAGGAACCAATAAAAGCTTGTTCGCTGCAATGCCCTATGGACACGGCACTGTAGGCAGTGGTTATTTCGCTTTCAAACTAAATGCCACTTTTTGGTCGGCAGAAGACATTAATGGTGCATATGCTTCTGATTGGGTTCTGAGTGATTGGGAGAGAATGATAAGATACAACGGTAATAAAGCTACAGCCGCTAATTCGGTACGATGTACTAAAGATCAATAGCTAATAGTAGCATCTTATTTTTACTATAATTTATAAAATCTAATGTTCCGCGTTATGACACTTTGCTTTGGTAAACGGCATAAAAAGGGAAGGTCTGGGAGACCTTTTCTTTTTTGAGCGAGATGAAGCGCTGGCCTTTTCTGCACTTCGCTATCTTTAAATTTTTCTTCTAAAAAATTTCTCTGAAAAGGTAGTAGAGCACTTATTATGCAAGCCGACGGTAGGAGGGGAGTGTAATCTGTATGAAATGGTATTTAGCCTGCATATTTGATTATTTTAACTTTTAAACAGATATTGCAAGAAAACAGAGTTTATTTTGAATTAAATTGAAAATTACAATTTGTACCATGAAGCGAAAAATAAAGTTTGTCAATTGTTTATGTTACATCGTGATTGTTATTTTCGCTAGTTGTTCTAAAAACGATGACCAAACAAACAATATTGATAATTTTTACAACGGTGCCGATGCTACCTCGTCAATTGATAAACTCGAAGGGGTTTGGACTATTTTAGGGGTCGAATTCGATGGTAGGCTTGTTGAAGTGCCTGTCAATTATGAAAATTGTGGACGTGACTTTTTCGTTTACTCCGAAGGTGGCACCTATACTGAATATTTATTTCAAAGTAGCGCTTGTGAACCCCAGATTAACAGGCTGAATTATGAGTTAAATAGCGGTGTCATTACATTAAAAAGCGCATTAGGCCAATCTGATGATTTTGTTCTAATCAAGTTGAATAGTGAAGAACTTGTATTTAAATCGAGGTTTGACATCGATGAAGATGGAGTCTTGGACGTTATAGTACTGTATGCCGAAAAATACGAAGCTACTGAATATGATTTAGTAGCCGAATCCTTTGTTCAAAACGGTGATGAAGCATTTGAAAATTTAATCAGTTTTGTATGGCAGCCTTACCAAGGTTTTAATCAATTTGATAGATACGAAATATATAGAAGCGCAGGCGACAATTGTTCAAAAGCAAATTCAGAATTAATAACTACAATAACAAATCCAGAAATAACAGAGTTCACAGACCTTTCACCTCCAGTTGCAGAAAAGTTCTGCTATTTCATTAAAATTTATACTGACAAAGGGTTACTGGCTGAAAGCCTCTTACGGACAGTTGAACCTGGTTCTAACATACAGATTGAGGCAGTTTCCGTGTTCGAACCCGTAGTATTGAACAATCAAATTGAATTGAGTTGGGAAGAATCCGATTCCCCATATTTTTCTCATTACGAGGTGGTCGTTGCTGACAATGCAACGACCAGTACACCCCAAGAATTTACCATAGCAGTGATAAATGATAAAGCTGTTACTGCATATACCGATACGAATCCACCATATTTCAAGAATCCTATATATCGGGTTTTTGTGTATAACATATTTGGAAACAAGAGCGCTTCAACCAGTAGCGAGGTTACCATTTTTTGGGAAGTACCCTTTAAAAGAGACGAAGTTATTGACTTAGATCAGATTAATAGCTATGAAGTTGATAAGGAAGAACCTGTAGTTTATTTTTATGGACGCAACAGACAGAATAATGATAATCCTAACATTTATCGCTACAATTATAGCACCCTTCAGACGGAAAGTATTTCTGATGTTAGTCCTCCTGTCCTAACGGGTATTCCAATTAAATTATCCCGTTCTCCCAATGGTAAAGAAATAGTCATAAACCAAGGTATAGAATTATATTTTTACGATGCTGTTTCTATGGAATTCAAATATGCTATTGATCCCGAAGAAGTATTTAGTATTTCTGATTTCACGTATTTCGAAGAGCTAGATTTATGGATAATTACGGATAGTGATGCCATATATACTTTAAAAAGAGATAACACGAATTTACGCTTTGTTGATTCACGCCCTCACTTTAGCGCGCATCATGGAAGTGGCAGATATCAGGCTTTTGTTCTGCAAAACGATAGATTACTTGTAGGCCACGCATCAGAACCTAACAGTATGGTTTACACCATTGATATGGACGGTACTATTTTGAGTACGGAAACGGTAGGCATCAAGGTTAACAACTGGAATAATGATAAAACCTTATTTAACTTTCAAGATGAGTATGTTTTGGACTCAGCTGAAAACAGTTTGTATTCTACAGCATCCTTTACGTTTTTAGAATCGTTTGAAATGCCGGTCTACCCGTCTGGTACCAGTATTGACGGACAGGAAATATTTGGCACAAATAACGACCCAGACTGGCAAATAACAAATGAGAGTCCGCATAAAAAAGAAGCTGTTATTTTAAATCGCGACAGTAACGAACTCACAGAAATAGAAACACTCGGTTATCCTCATGTCATATTCCAAAATTACAGCGGTGATATCTTTTCCATTTCAAAGGGTTTGAAGGCAAAAAGTCTAACCCAAAATTATAGTGAAATTCCAAGTATTTTTGTTGAAAAAATCCAAAGAGATTAGAGGCTACAACTTAAGCATGAATAAGAATTTTAAAGAATAACTTATCGCAATTTTACATAACGTCGGATTATGGAACATTTTTTTCTATAATGTCTTGCGTTATGAAACTTTGCTTTGGTAAACGGGATAAAAAGGGAAGGTCTGGGAGACCTTTTCTTTTTTGAGCGAGATGAAGCGCTGGCCTTTTCTGCACTTCGCTATCTTCAAATTTTTCTTCTAAAAAGTATCCTCTCATAAGGTAATAAAACTGAGGCACGAGGTTCATGAATTCCTTAAAAAACGTGAGTTCGACGTAAAGAAAGAATTTTTTAGATAGGAAAAAAGCAGAATATTTAGTAAATTAAAGTGTTGAATT
>NZ_JBNGOP010000042.1:0-25126 GCF_050589625.1 Maribacter sp. 2-571
TGATTGTTTCAAATTGGGTATCCGTCAATTCCATTTAACAAAGATACCTATTTTGTGTTAACACGCCCTAATTACTTTATACTAAGTACTTTCAATTGCTCATTGTTCATTGCCTAATTGCTCATTGAAAAAAGACCTTGTTCAAATACAAACGCAAAAATCGAATTCAAGTTCAAGGACATCCACTCCCTACCAATTACTTTTTACCGAGTACATTCGGCCAATCGAAAAAATGGATGTCATGTCGAGCCTGTCGAGACACCCGTTCAAGTTCAAACGCAAAAATCAAATTCAAATACAAGTTCAAAATCAAGGCTATCCACTCTGTACTAATTACTTTGTACTAAGCACTTTCAATTGTTCATTGTTTATTGCCTAATTGCTCATTGAAAAAAGACCTTGTTCAAATGCAAATTCAAAAATCAAATTCAAATACAAGCTCAAGGCCATCAGTTCACCCCATTTTTTCTCAGTACTAAGTACTTTGTACTCAATACTAAAAAAAACTACCCTAAAACCGATACCCCAACCCGAGTACCATATTGGCTCCCGGGGCGACGATTCCGGAGGCATAACTGCGGTACCGCTGTTCGGTTATATTCTCCAAGGCCATAGTGGCGCTCAACGCCTGCGTAATATTTAGCTGTGACCTAAAGTTCAAGGTATACCAAGAGGGAGAGAAAGGATTTCCGTTTTCGTCCGTGGCATAAATATATCCTTTGCTCCGTTCGGACAGTGCCAAATCATCAAAATCGATTTCCCCATTGTAGTTAAAAAAAAGATCGGCCTTAAAACGTTGGTTTTTCCAAAGTACATGGAAATCGCCAAAGGTCGGCGCAACATGGCGACCGGGGGAGTCGGTTCCATTGTCCTCTTCCTCCACACCCTCGGTAAAGGTCAAGTTGCCCGCCAAGGAAAGATGGTCGGTCAAAAAAGCCTCAAGACCAAGCTCAAAACCATACACATACGCCTTGGCAGCGTTTTGTATGGCCTGTACATTACTGAGTTCCCCGTTATATTGGATCTCGGACTGTCCGTTAAAAAGGAAGTCCCTTCTCACCAACGCGTCTACCAAATACGTATAATAGGCTGCGCCTTTCACAATGAACTTGTCCTTTATATTTTTTTGAACACCCAGTTCCGTGTTATAGGCATACTCCGGAACCAGGTCGGGATTGGGTACCACAACAGAACCCGGTTCCGAATCGAATATTTTCCCTACGTCGTCGATATTCGGGTTGCGAAAACCGGTAGAACCGTTCAAGGTTACCTGCAGGTCGGCCTTTGGGAACCAACTAATACCCAAACTGCCCGTTAATGCCCCATTGTTAAGTTTGGCAGCGTTAAAGGGAAAGGGAAAAAAGGTATCGTCAAAAACCGCATCGATCCACACGTGGCTGTACCGAAGCCCGGAAAGCACCGTAAAGTTCGGTTTTGCCTTATATTCCGCATTGATATACCCTGCCGCCGTTTGCCAAGTTGAACCATCGGGGTGTCGCGAAGCCGCAGGGTCGGTTTCGCCGGTAATGATGTTCTGACTAAAACCAATGGAACCGACCTTGTTAAAAACATATTCGGTACCGTAATACAGCCTTAGATTTCCGATTTTTTTGTTCTCAAAATCAATATTGGCCGAAAGGGCGTCTACGGTCTCTTTGGTCGTAAACCGATTTAATGCACCAAAGTTACGATCGTTACGGCTTTCCTCGAAAAACTGATACGCGGCGGTCACCTTTAACCCATCATAAAATTTTCCTTTTCCATTTTTCTCCAAATGCAGGTTCGATAACAACCACTTTTGCGGGCCATAAAACCATTCGGCCGAACGTAGGCCATCACCCTCCGAATTTGGACGTGTCAAGCGATCATAACGATCGTAATCCGACGTTTCCGAATAATGGTTGTTCCAGTCCAAACGCCAATTCTTGTTGGGCTTGAACGAAATTTTTTGCATAAGGTTGAGTTGGTTATACCCTGTCGTGCGTTGTCTTCTTGGGTCGTCATTGGCCAACAAACGATCTTCACCGTTCGTTCGAATAGCATATTGCGTTCTCAAATAGGAATCGGGGCCGTGTTTGCCCATCCGAAGATCATTGAAACTGTTGTAGGTAACACTGGTCAACGAAGCCCATTTTCGCCTTCCATAGTTCAGCTCGAAATGTCCCGTATTTTCTGTATTGGCAGATGAAAATCGGTAGTTTGCACTTCCCGAAAGGTGTAGACTGTCGCTGTTCGAAAATTTTGGTTGTTTGGTATAGAAGTTCATAACCCCTCCCATGGCATCACTACCATAAATTACGGACCCCGGGCCGAATATGACCTCTGTATTTTTTACGGTATAGGGGTCTATGGAGATAACGTTCTGAAGATTACCCCCTCTAAAAATGGCATTGTTCATGCGCACCCCATCCACGGAAAGCAATAACCTGTTGGTCGAAAAACCTCGAATCATAGGGCTACCGCCGCCCAATTGACTTTTTTGCACGAACACCTTACCACTACCGGTCAACAGGTCCGCCGCGGTCTGCGGATTATTGAACGCTATTTGAACTGCATCGATGGTAGCGATTTTCTGAGGTATGTCTTTCTTTTGCTGTTCCCATTTGGACACCGACATCACCACCTCGTCCAACTGTTGTGCTTTCATTACCAGTAAAATACGATTGCCCTGTTTGCGGATCTGGGCGGGAGTGCTCTTTCGTATTTGATAGCCCAAATGTTTGAAGGTAATGCGCTCCGTGGCATCAAAGACACTGATATCGCACTTGCCATCAAAGTCGGACAGGGCCGTTTTGCTACGGTCCAAGTTGTATACGGCCACATTGGATACCGGCTGTTCGCTATTGGCATCCAAAATGGTAATTTCCTGTCCGAAAATGGACTGGAAAAACAAAAAAACCACAAGGCCTGCGATCCGCTGCATATTAGCTAAAAACTTCATTTAAAATGGACAGGGATTTGGGTTTGCGAAATCCCTGCAAATGTAATTCAAAATACAGCACTAGCGATTTCAAAAGTTCCTGCCGATGCGTCTTGTTCATCTTAACCGTATGAATACTATCAAAATGCATGCCCAAGAAGGTTTTAAAGTACGCAAGATTGTCGCCAAGGAGCATAGGGTTCAACGATGGCGTATCGGTAAACTCCCCCTCCAAAAGATCGAAACATGATAGTGCGGCACCCTCGGTATCCGGATAGAACCCTAGGTATTTGGTCAGTTCCAATAAAAAGAAGATATGAAAATTAGCAATTTCTTCCTTCGTATCCATCCATTGGAACGCAGCCTCCAAAAAATGGAACAATCCAAGGTTACTTTCTTCTTCGTGTATGCTGTTGCCCAACATTTCCGCCAAAAAGAGCGTCATTGCGTTTTTGGTGATGTCGGTATGCAAACTCAAGTAAGGTCGGTGTATTTTTGCTTCTCTTATGCGTTCCAGAGACCCTTTGTTTCGATGTGTAGCGACCAGTTCGAGTTGGGTGAGCGGTTGAAACAATGCTGCCTTTAGTTTTCCTTTTTTGGAACTCAATACCCCTTTTAACAAATAGGACTTTATTCCGTCCGATGCGGTATATGCCTTTACGATCAAACTGGTATCGCCGTACTTTAAGGAAGAGAGCACGATCGCTTTGGTGGTTACCTGCATAGGGATTCGGAAAGTTTAGCACAAAGATAAATCGAAAAAAATCGGTTTTAAACCCGTGTATGTATTAGAAGTCTATTACGTTTTCTATGTCGAGCGGAGTCGGGGTATCCCGACCTTTCATTAGAAAAACGAAAACCCGTCCGAATACCATCGGACGGGTTTTTAATACCATTTTTAACTTTAAAATGGTATAAGATTATGCTGAACGGAGACACTTGTTTAAATGACCCCTTGCGCCAACATGGCATCGGCAACCTTTACGAAACCGGCAATATTCGCCCCTTTTACGTAGTTACAGTAGCCATCGCCTTCTTTTCCATATTCGATACAGGAATCGTGAATATCCTCCATAATCCCTTTAAGCCGTTCGTCAACCTCTTCGCGGGTCCAACTGATCCGAAGGGAGTTTTGCGACATTTCCAGACCACTTGTTGCCACACCTCCGGCATTGGAGGCCTTTCCTGGGGCAAACAGTATTTTAGCATCATGAAAGGCGTGCACCGCATCGGCGTCACAAGGCATGTTAGCCCCTTCCGCAACACAAAAACAACCATTGTCCAACAACGTTTTGGCATCGTTTTTATCCAATTCGTTTTGGGTGGCACAAGGCAATGCGATATCGCATTTTACTTCCCAAGGTGTTTTTCCTTTCACATATTTCGCGGACGGATAGGTGGCTACATATTCCGATATACGGCCCCTTTTATTGTTCTTTAGGTCCATGACAAAGGCAAGTTTTTCGGTATCGATACCCGCTTCGTCATAAATGTACCCTCCAGAATCGGACAAGGTGACGATTTTCCCACCCAAATGCAGCACTTTTTCAGCGGCATATTGGGCAACGTTTCCGGAGCCGGAAATCACTACCGTTTTTCCTTTCACATCCTCTCCCCTGGTTTTGAGCATGCTCTGCGCAAAATATACGGTACCGTAACCGGTAGCCTCAGGTCGTATTTTAGAGCCGCCCCATGAAAGGCCCTTGCCCGTCAATACGCCTGTAAACTCGTTTCTAATCTTTTTGTACATCCCAAAAAGGAACCCTATTTCCCGTGCACCGACACCGATATCACCAGCGGGCACATCGGTATTCGGACCAATATGCCTACAGAGTTCTACCATAAAGGCATGGCAAAAGCGCATGACCTCATCGTCGGATTTCCCCTTGGGGTCAAAATCGGAACCTCCCTTACCGCCGCCCATTGGCAAAGTGGTAAGGCTATTTTTGAAAACCTGCTCAAAAGCAAGGAACTTTAAAATACTGGCATTGACCGATGGGTGAAACCGAAGCCCCCCTTTGTACGGTCCGATAGCGGAATTCATTTGGATACGATATCCTCGATTGACGTGTATCTCCCCATCGTCATCGATCCAAGCTACACGAAAGGAAAGCAAACGTTCGGGCTCTACCATCCGAAGCAGGATATTTTTACCGTTGTAAATCTCATTTTTGGCAATGTAGGGAATCACCGTTTCGGCCACTTCCTGTACCGCTTGGATAAATTCAGGCTCATGACCGTTCCTGGTCTTGACTTCCTGCATAAATCCGTCAATTTTTTCTTGCATTGTTGCGTCCATATCCTATTTGGAGTTCGTTATTTTTATTGAATTAAAAATATAACGGCAAAAATATACTATTTTCATAATTAAAACCCGTTATTTTTAAAAATACGCTAAAGCACTATCCGATGGCTTGTTCCAAATCTGCGATAAGGTCATCGGCATCCTCAATACCCACACTTAGCCGTATCAACGAATCGACAACGCCACTTTTTTCACGTTCTTCCTTAGGGATGCTCGCATGGGTCATACTTGCCGGATGACCGGCCAAACTTTCGACCCCTCCCAAGGATTCTGCCAAGGTAAACAGGCCTAATTTTTCAACGATTTTTATGGCTTCCTCATAACTGCTTCCTTTAGGAACGAACGAAATCATTCCCCCAAAATCGCTCATCTGACTTTTGGCGATCTCGTGGTTCGGATGGGAATCGAATCCGGGCCAGTATACTTTTTCTATCTTAGGATTGCCCGCCAAGTATTCGGCAACGGCCCTTCCATTTTCGCAATGTCGTTGCATACGAACATGTAAGGTTTTGATGCCCCTAAGCACCAAAAAGCTATCCATTGGCCCACATACGGCACCGCTCGCATTTTGAATGAAATAGAGGCGATCCGCCAAGTCCTTGTCACGCACTACCAAAGCACCCACAACAACATCGCTATGTCCCCCTAAATATTTGGTAGCGGAATGCATTACAATATCGGCGCCCAAATCCAAGGGCAGCTGCAGGTAAGGGGTGGCGAAAGTATTGTCGACCGCCAACAGTACATCATGCTTTTTTGCCAACGCCGCTACCCCGCGAACATCGATGACGTTCATCATAGGATTCGTAGGCGTTTCCACCCATAACAGCTTAGTTTTGGCATTGATGTGGCTTTCAATGACATCGAGGTCCTGCATTCCTATAAAATGAAAAACAATTCCATATTTTTCGAATACTTGTTTGAACAGCCGATAGCTACCGCCATAGAGATCGTTGGTAGACACCACTTCATCTCCCGGTTCCAACAATTTGATTACGGCGTCGATTGCGGCCAGTCCGCTACCAAAGGCAAGGCCATAATTTCCATTTTCGATACTGGCCAATCCTTTTTCCAGAGCAGTGCGCGTTGGGTTGGCACTACGGGAATACTCATAACCCTGATGCCCGCCAGGTGTCGTCTGGGCATAGGTAGAGGTCTGATATATGGGTGGCATTACCGAACCATAGGCTTTGTCCGGTTCCTGTCCGCCATGTATGGTCTTGCTATTGAATTTTAACTTTTTTTCGCTCATGATGTATAATTAATGGTACAAATGTATCGTTATCTTTGGACGCGTACAATTGAACTCGTCTTGAGTTCATTTCCTTTTTTTAAGTTCGCCGTCGTCCCTCAAGCCATGAATATGCCTTTTTTTATCCGTTTCAGCTTTCTTTTGGTTCTGCTGGTTGGTTGCAACAAGGCCAACGAACTTACATTTGAACCGGTCTTGTTCCAAGATCAGGCTTGTGAAACCTGCACCAAGGTATCCATAGCACGCCCAAAGGCCCTCGGGAAATCGGTAATGGCGGCAACGATCAATACTGCTGTGGACCAACAAATCATATCGGCCCTATCGTTTAATGGGGACAAGGAACCCGAATCGATAACGGATGCCATAAGCACCTTTAAAAACAATCATGGGCAAATGAAGGCCCAGCAGATGGCGGTGCACCAACCTTGGCAAGCGGCCATTGAAGCGACCGTTATTTACGAGGACACTACGCACTTGACCATTAAAATGAAAACCGATGTGTTCACTGGCGGCGCGCATGCCCATAAAACGACGTCCTTTCTAAATTTTGATAAGAAGAAGGGCAAAAAATTAACGCCCGGGGAATTATTTGCCGACGAAATCGGTTTTAAAACGTTCGCGGAGACAAAATTTCGGGAACAAGAGGCCATTCCAGAAGGCAAACCCATCAACCACACAGGATTGATGTTCGAGAGCGACCTGTTTTATTTACCGGATAACATCGGGTACACTTCAGAGGGAATTCGCTTATTGTACAATCCTTATGAGGTAGCTTCCTTTGCGGACGGTGCCATTACCTTAACGCTGCCCTATGCGGAAGTAAAACACTTTCTCGTGGGCAAAACAAAATCATAACCCGTTTACTTCACCGCTTTTCGCAACGCCAACACCGAACCAAAGTGCAGTCCTTCGTGAAATGTATTGAAAGCAATCGCGTCTTCTACCGAGTTCAAGGTTACGTCCAAACTCGTGGTGTAAGTATCAAAGTTTTGAAAAAGCCCGGCCTTATAATCCTCTTCCATCCAGCTTACCGTTGACAGCAAAAAAGCCGAAATCTCCAAGATTTCCTCATCGGTTGGGACTCCCTCGGGCACACTTCCTTTTTTATAAGGATCGATAAACTTATCGGGAATACGCATCTGAAGTCCACTCCTTTTGTATACCAAAAGCTGTTGGGTAACCACTACATGCGCTATGTTCCACCAGATGTTGTTTCTAAAACCGTCCGGTATCTTTACCAATTGCGCTTTGGGAGTCTCCTCCAAAATTCTGTGAAGTACCCTTCTGTTTTTTAGGATGATGTCGAATAGCTTTTCCAAAATACGGTTTTTAAGAAGGCCAAGATACTGCTTTTCAGTAAAAACAAGGTAATACCATTTTAACTTTGAAACAATACCATTTTAACTTTGAAATAGCACTAATAAATGGTTTCTTTTTCAGCTCTTCTTCGTTAAAAAATAAAGCCGCTACCCTTGAACTCGTCTTGAGTTCATTCCTTTAACACCAAAGTGCATTTTTGAATGTTGAACCGATACGGTCCGTTCGGGATACAGGAATACAACAAGTAAAAAGAAGTGCCCTCTCCTGAAATCCATTTGGAAGGAATATGGGGTGAAAAACGGTTTTCCGGACTGCCCCAATCTTTTTCGTAGTACACCGTTTTCCACGGTCCCCAAGGGTTTTCCGATTCGAACATACCAAAATGCGGGGTTCGGGCATCGTTCTCCTTGGCCCACCACTGCCAGGGCCCTATGGGCGTCGCAACGGTCAAAAAATAGCGATCCAAACCAGGATTGTACACGATATCGGGCCGAAAACTCCCCTCTTCATTATGGAATACGGCTTTTCTGTTTTCATAAGTCCCCCAGGTCGGATTCCCTTTGGCATCCGTTCCCGTAAAAAACTCGTAACTGTCCTTGTTTACGATACGGTCGTTGGGTACCCGCGCCATAAGCATATCGGGGTAATCGTAATATGCGCTCGGACCATTTGGCGATACAAAATAGGCGTAACCGTCCTTTGCCTCGGCATTGTTTTTTCCTGCGTTCAACCATGTAGGGTAACCTATGGTAGGCCAGTTCCAATCGGCATATTCCCAAGACTTGCCGTAATCTTTGGAAACCATGAGTTGTGAGCCCGTGCCCTTGGGCGTACCCGGTAAATTGATATTACGGACCCAAGCGTAGAGCACTTTATCTATCATCACTAGCCCACATACCTTTGCGGAATGCTCGCCACCTTCCAGAAATTCCAACGTCCCGCTTGTCGAGGGGATGTCCTTTCCTGAAATGTTCGGGGGGTCACCCTCAATGGATACCGGTGAAATGCTCACGTCCAACGCATGGGCACCAAACCCTTTGCCGTCGGTAAAGAAGGAATATTGCAAATCGTCATCGGCCCAAGTGATCGCCCAATTATCGCCATGTCCGATGGATATTCGTGCGGTGTCGATGACCAGTTCGGCGATGACATCGCTCGGCGGATAAGGCAAACTAGCGGTAACTGCTTCCTGCATATTCGACTGCGCATTGCATGCAACATAAGAAAACACTAAGGTTACGATAACATAAAAAAACGATTTCATGTGTATATTTTAAGTGAACTCATTAAAGCCTTTTTCCATAAAATTCCAGGTCAAAAGAGCCGTAAAGTACTCAATTTTTATCAAAAGTTAAACGTTTAATCTACTTTTCGAAAAAACGCATATAGCATAGAAAACCCGTATTCCGTCTATCGCAACAAACGAACCTCGATGTTAAAATAAACAAAGAATGCTTTCCTTTATCCTTCCATTTCATACGCTAAGGCCCGACAATATTTTATATTTTTGGCATTGAACCGGTTGAACACCTTATGAAAAAATTATACTACCTAAGCACTTGCGACACCTGTAAACGGATCATGGACACCTTGGCACCGCTGGATGGCGTAACGCTGCAGGATATTAAAACGACGCCCATGACCCCTGACCAGCTTACGGAAATGGCCCAATTGGCCGGAAGCTATGAGGCCTTGTTCAGTAAACGGGCACGACTGTACCGACAACAAGGGCTGCATGAAAAACAGCTTTCGGAAGCCGACTATAAAACATTGATCTTGGATCACTATACCTTTTTAAAACGCCCTGTTTTGGTACTGGAAAACGCCATTTTTGTCGGCAATAGCAAAAAAACGGTCGACGCGGCCCGTCAGGCCCTTCACGGTTGAACCAGCGCACGCTCGCCATTGTTGCGGCCATAGGGGCCACTACCATTTACGGTATCAACCATACGGTCGCCAAAGGGGTAATGCCCGATCTGGTCGGGCCCTTTGGTTTTATTATGTTACGGGTGACGGGCGCCGCGGCGCTTTTTTGGGGTATTTCCGTTTTTGGTCCAAAGGAAAAAATACACCCAAAAGATTATTTGCGATTGCTCTTGTGCGCCGTATTGGGCATGGGATTCAACATGTTGGTCTTTTTTAAAGGCCTTTCCCTATCCACGCCCATCAATAGTTCCGTATTGGTGACCACCACACCCATCATCGTATTGATCTTATCGGCCTTGTTCATTAAAGAGCATATTGGCCAAAAAAAGATTTTGGGCATCCTGATCGGATTATTGGGGGCTTTAGGGTTGATTTTGTTCGGTGCGGAAACGCGACAAGATGCACCCAATATCCCCTTGGGCAACATTCTTATTCTAATGAACTCCGTTTTTTATGGGTCTTACCTTATCGCCGTAAAGCAGCTGCTTTCAAAATACCATCCGTTTACTTTTATGAAATGGCTTTTTACCTTGGGCGTCTTTATTTGTTTACCGTTCGGGTATCGGGAATTCACAGCGATCGACTGGTCCCTACTGCCGACACAAGCACTATGGAGCATAGCCTTTGTGATCATAGGAACTACTTTTTGCACCTATCTTTTCAACATTTATGCGCTGACCCGCTTAAAGGCCTCTACGTTGAGTTCTTTTGTGTATGTACAGCCTTTGTTCGGAATCCTTTTCGCTATAGGCACGGGACAGGATCAGATTACCCTAACAAAGGTTATCGCCGCGTGCCTGGTACTGCTCGGTGTTTACTTGGCCTCCAGAAAACCGAAAAAAAGAGGTGCCGAACAAATAAAGGCTTGAACACTAGGGTTCAAACTGGTTCAACGCCTCCAAGGCCACTACCTCGTCCATTTCGGCATCCATAGTGCCCGCTACCGCTATGGCACCAACAATTGTTTTATTGTGATACACCGGGTGCCCCCCTTTCAGTGGCACATAGGGCAGAGGCGTGGCCCCTTCCAAAACGAGCATGGGCGTTCGCCCGGCCAGTATTACCTCCTCGATGTCCTGGGTCTTTCTTTGAAACGAAATAGCGGTCGCCGCCTTGCCCAGGGCAATCTGGGCGGCAGCGTTCATGGTATTGTCCAAGGTTTCCAAAATTAAGGGATAGCCCGCAAAATCGACTATAGCTATGGCGCCGGGCACTCCGTGTTTTTTTGCGGATGCTACAGCGAGGTCCATTAATTTTTTACCTTCTTGATGGCTTAATGTATGTACTGTTAGCGGCATGATCAGAGTCGATAAATTTCTTTTCGCACCAATTTCATCAGGTCCATATGCTTTTCTTCCTGCATAAGACGCCGGTATTTTTTACGGTCGAGTTTGTCCACCAGGTTCCATAGGGCCAAGTTCATTTCAGCGTGTTCGGTAAAAAAGCCGATCATATCGAATATTCGCGGGGAGGCATCCGCAGTAAAATATTTGTCGTACCCATACTCCTTGGCATAAAACAAAAATTCTACCGTATGCAACAGGTTACGGGAAGCGGAAATCAGGTCCCAATCAAAATTGAAATCGTTATCGTTGGTGTGCAGGTAGTAGTCGGTACCGGTCTCTTCGCACAACGCGATGACCTGTGCCGGGTTTTCCTTGGCCAACAGGGCGTGTCCAAAGTCGATGGTTACCCCTGTGGCGCTATTTCCCACTTCTTTTAAGAACAGGATGGTCTTTGCGCAGTTGTCCAATTGGGCATGTACTCGAGTCTCATTGATTTTGTACTCGATAAACAACGGAATTTCCGGCAAGTAATCGGCAGCCTCGGCTACGGATTCCACCATGTTTCGCCATGCTTTTGGGTAGTCTACCTGAAACAGATTGTCGTATCCATCGGACAAAGGGCAGCAGGTGACCAAAGGGGCCCCGACCTGTTTGGCATAATCCTTCGCCTTTTTTATAATATCGATGGCGCCTTGGCGTAGCTCGGCACTGGAGCGCGACAATGCTCCGGGCACCCACTGGGTCTCCTTTTTGATATTGGCGTTCACCGCGGCAAAATGCAGCCCCCTATCGTCAAAAAGTTTTTTTGTGGCCATGGCCTCTTCGGTCTCGTAAGGGTACACGATCTCGACGCCGTCCACTCCGGGAATTTTTACCACTAAGTCCAACCGTTCCTCTAGGGAAGTGGGTTGCTGGTATTCTGAAAATCGATCTTGAGTTCTTCCTAAAAAGGCCGTAATAATACTTTGTTTCATTTGCTGTGTTTCAATTTTGATCCCAAACGGGAATAGTATGTTATTTTTTTATCGGCGGAACGTCCTTCAACGGGCTATCCGCTCTTACTGTAATGCGTTTTTGCGATGCGTCAATATCCTTCGATAACGGTATCCCGAACCACCCCGGGATCGGTAAATTGATCTAGCAGATCGGTAACCTTTGTAGAAAAGGAATACATCACGGCCCCTCTGGCCCCCGCTTGAAACCAGTGTTTGGTACCGGGGGGCAAGATCAGCTGGTCTCCCGGACCGATGACCACCTCGTTGCGCATGGTGTAGTACGCTTCCTTGCCTTCTACCAAAAAGCCCTTTTCCAGCGTATCCTCCCCGGGAACATAAAAGGTGAGATCGCCCCAAACGCCCCGTATCACTTCCTCTTTTCCAGGGTCGTCGCCCACGGGAGGGTGCCAGTGTTCAGGTTCTGTTTGGTAGGGAAGCAACACCAAAATTTTGGCCGCCATCCGATTCGTATCAAAAAGCGTAATGATCTGTACCCCTTCCTTTTTAATTTGGTCGAGACCAAAATCGGCCGAGGTTATCTTCTGTTTTTCTTCGGAGGTCAACTGAATTCCCGCTTCTTCTATCAATTTTAGAGAGCGCTCGCATACTTCTTTAAAATCTTCTTTTGTAATCATCGTATTGTAATCCTTGTTTTATTTTTTAGTTCGTTTTAACTAACGCCCATACGGTTAACGCGCTTCGATCGCCAATGGGTTTTGCGGTCGTACCGCCATCCATAAAAAGATGGCCAATACGTTCAGGCCCGCTGCCAAATAGAAAAAGGGGATTTCGGACCCTGTCATATCCAAAAGGTAGGGAAACGCCAGTGCCGTTAGAAAAGAACCGATGTTTCCGGCCATGTTCATGGTACCGCTTACAGCACCGGAAAACTGTTTTCCAACATCGACACAGGCAGACCAGGACGGACTAAGGGTCATATCGGCCCCGAAAACCGCAATGGAGATAAACACGATCGCCGGGGTTACCGTTTCCATATAAACGCTGGCCACGATCCCGACCGATGCCAAAACAAATCCGATAATGGCCGGCACTTTTCGGGACAATGCCCATTTGTTGCGTTTGTAAATATAATCGACCAAAAAGCCAGAGAACCAGTTGCCCAAAGCACCAAAGATCAAGGGGGCCGAAGCATAAAAACCGGCCTCCAACGCATCCAGATTATACTTTACCTTGAGATGGGGGAACAACCAGGTCAAACAAAAGAAAAAAGTGAAATTACTGGCAAAATACTGTCCCATTAACAACCACATCGTTTTGGATCGAAACAGTTTACCGAAATCGATACGTGCATTTTTTTCCTCACCAACAGTACGGTTGGTATTGGCGTGGATAAAGGCTACCTCTTCCTCGGAAGTGCCGTTATGATCCTCGGGATTGTCCCGAAACCAAAAAAACCAAAAAACACCCCACAAGAGCCCCACTGCACCAAGGATCACAAAAGTAAGGCGCCAACCCACAGCATCAATCAGCCAGGCGACCAAGGGAAGTGCGAAAGCGGCACCGATGCGCCCGCCGGAAAAATTGATACCGTTTACGATACCTCTTTCCTGTAACGGAATCCAACTATAAATGGCCCGCGCCATACCGGGGAAGGCTCCGGCCTCGCCCGCACCGAACAAAAAACGAACGACCATTAAAACGCCATAGTTCCATACCGCCCCGGTCAGTGCCGTAAAAAGGGACCACAACGCCACTACAGCGGTAAGTATTTTACGAGGTCCATACTTATCGGCGAACAGGCCCGCGGGTGTTTGAAAAAGTGCATAGCCCAAAGCAAAAATACTCATGGCCCATCCCATTTGTTTATCGGAAAGCTGCAACGACTCCGCTACGGGATCCTTGGCCACCGACAACAGTATACGGTCGAAAAGCACGATCATGGCCAGCAAAAAAGTGCAAAAAACCATTTTAAAACGGGTAGGCAGGAATGCTTTAGTTTTCATAACCGGGATTTTCAACGATCAACCTTTTTGATTTTTCCAAATGCTCCTTAAGCAACGATGCCGCTTTGGCACCATCCCTGTTGTGGATTGCCGTAACGATATCAAGATGCTCCTGTAAGGTTTCCTTGGGCGGTCGCACCAAACCAATGGCATCGATACAGACCAACAGGTTTCCCTTTTGGAACAATTGGTATAAAAATTGGTTTCCGCTTCTTTTTATGATGGTATCGTGAAAGTTGCTGTCCGCTTTTTGATAGGCCTTTTCATCGATCTCGTTCGTGTGCTCGAAGGGTTCCAACAGCTTACGCAAGCCATCGATTTCCGACTGCTGGGCCTTTTCGGCAAACAAACGCACCGCAGTAACTTCCAGTGCAATACGGCATTCGTATATTTCAACGATCTCGCGATCGTTAAACTGGCGCACGACCACCCCGCGCCGGGGTATACTCTCCACCAATAGCTCGGCTTCCAACCGCTGCAAGGCATCCCGCAAAGGCGTTCGGCTAATGCCCAATTGTTCGGCCAACTGCTCCTGCACTATTTTCTGTCCGGGCAATAACTTTTTGGAAACGATCATCTGTTTCACTTTGTGGTAGGCTTGCTTCCCTAGATCGCTACTACTGATTTTCATAGTCACAAGATATCCATTTTGTATACAGTATACAAAAATTGTCATTAATTGTTTTGGAATTGTCGAGACGTACCACTTGCAAAAGGTAACGTTTACCAGTAAAAAAATTGGCCACTTTTAGCCTTTTTTACCGCAAGGGCACTCCAACGTTCCGTATCGAAACATTAACGTAATGACACGGGAACGCCCATTTCGGCAGAGCGATTGATCGCCGCTACGATTTTGATGTCCTGTAGTCCGTTCTCGCCCGGCACCATCACGGGCGTGTCGTTTAAAATAGCCAAGGCATCGTTATCCATTTGTCGTGCTTGTTGGTTCTCAATATACGTATCCAACAAACGGCCGTCGCTGGTTTCCCCTACCACCCCATTATACGATTGAAAGGGGCGCAATTGGTACCATCCATTTTTACACTCGACCTTCAACAGATTCAGGTTCTCCTTTGCCGTGGTACGACCGGAAGCGGTGATGCCCGCTGGAAACTGTAGGTCGAAAATGGTCGTTTCCGGAATTTCGGTATATACCTCCGGACGGGTATTTTCAAACCGCCCCGTAACCGATATCGGCTCCATACCGGTAGCATATCGCATGGCATTAATGGCATACACCCCTACATCATATAAAAGTCCTCCACCCATATCTTTTTTCATACGCCATGAATCGCGTGGATTTTGAATATCAAAACCGATTTCGGCGGTAACGTTCCGAATGGCACCATAAGGTTTTTCTTTGGCCCAAGCGATCACGGTCTTCGTATTCGGTTCGTGCTGCATACGATAACCTATGGATAATTTCACCTTGTTTTTTGAACAGGCTTCCATAATGGCCTCGCACTCCGCTACCGTTTTGGCCATCGGTTTTTCGCACCAAACATGTTTTCCGGTATTTGCGGCTTTTATGGCGTATTCGGCATGAAGTCCGGTCGGCAATACAATATAGACGACATCGATATCCGGATTGTCCGAAATACGTTCCATCGTATCGTACGAATACACGTTTTTATCTTTGATGCCGTATTTTTTCTGCCAAATCGGAATCTTCTCGGGACTCCCGGTAACAATGCCACGCAACTCGCAATGTTCGGTAAGCTGAAGCGCAGGGGTCAATTGATTGGTACTATAACTGCCCAGCCCCACCAAACAGACCCCGATTTTTTTCGACACCGGCCTACAGCCCAAACTACCATACGGCAATACCAGACCGCCCGCCAGGCCTAATCCCATTTTTTGCACAAAGCTCCTCCTATTTGACATGGCCCTAGATTTTAAAGTTGAAATCGTAAAAAATTAGAAATAATTTTTTAACACCGGGCCGACTTTAGCATTTCCTTGGCATACAAAACGGGTATGGGCGGCAATACCGACCAGATTTAAATATATTTGTAACAAACGGCAAGCAAGTATCCTTTTCGATCGATGTTCAACAGTTGTTTCACCGCGCTGTTGTCCAAGTCGTTCGAGCGAATAAGACCTGTATCCTATTTTGTAAAACTTTATCTTTAACGTACACCTAAAAATATCCTATGAACACGAAACCACCCTTTATCGACGCACTTTCCCTTCCCGCCGTAGCGGCACCGATGTTTTTGATCTCGGGTCCGGAGCTGGTCATAGCATGTTGTAAAAATGGTATTGTAGGTACCTTTCCCGCCCTTAACCAGCGTACCAGTGAAGGCTTTGAAGAATGGCTCATCGAAATCACCTCCGCTTTGGACGCTTTTGAAAAGGAAACCGGAAAAAAAGCGGCTCCTTTTGGAGTAAACCTTATCGTACATCCCACAAATCCGAGGCTAGAGGCCGATATCAAACTTTGCGTAAAACACAAGGTGCCCATCATCATCACCTCTTTGGGCGCAGTTTCCATGGTAGTGGACGCCATTCATAGTTATGGCGGACTGGTTTTTCACGATGTTATCAAGAAAAGACATGCCGAAAAAGCGGCCGAAGCTGGAGTGGACGGACTCATTCTTGTTGCAGCAGGAGCCGGGGGTCATGCGGGCACCATAAATCCGATGACATTGGTCGCGGAAATTAAAAAGTTCTTTCATAAAACCATACTCCTTTCGGGCTGTATCAGTACCGGTCGCGATATTGCTTCGGCACTTCAAATGGGCGCCGACCTTGCCTATATGGGAACACGCTTTATCAACACCAAAGAGAGTAAGGCACCTTCGGAGTATCAGGATATGATTACGAACGCCGGTGCAAGCGACGTTACCTACACCGCCGCCATTTCCGGGGTCCATGCCAACTTTTTATCGAAAAGTTTAAAAGCGGCCGGACTTACCGATGAAGATTTGAAAAAAGATACGAAAATCGACTTTGGAAAGGAACTGGATACCGAAGCAAAAGCCTGGAAAACGATATGGTCCGCTGGACAGGGATCGGCCACCATCGAGAACACCGTACCCGTAAGCGACCTTGTGGATCAATTGAAAAACGAGTTCAAAACGGCAATAGAAGCACAATACAAAGTGTTGGAAAAGTATCCGAAATAGACAACCGTTTTCATCCACAGCCTCCCGTGACCATCGAAATACCTTGGACACGTTGGAGCAACCGAAACCTATCCTTAAAAAACCACCTATCCCTAAAGTATTGAACTATGTACGTTAAAAGAAATATCGGCTGGGGGCTTGTACTAAGATATGCCTGGAAAAACCTGATTTTTTTCGCGCTTTATGCAGCAGCCGTTTTTTGTATCTACCATTTTTTAAAATGGGACTTTATTAGCATTCCTTTTCAGCCCTTGAGCGTTATCGGTATCGCAGTCGCCTTTTACATCGGTTTTAAGAACAGCCAAAGCTATGATCGCTTTTGGGAGGGCCGAAAGATTTGGGGAGGTATCGTCAACTACAGTCGTACATGGGCCTTGCAGGTACTCAGTTTTGTGCGGACGGAAGACCCCGAGTACGATCATAAAATGCACACGGAGATGATCCATCGGCATATTGCATGGATCAATGCCCTAAGGGTTCAACTACGACAACCGAAGTCGTGGGCCATTAAGGAAAACAGAATGGTAGAAAAGGTTTTTGACAAACATAACGAACGCAATATTTCCTGTAACGAGGCTTACAACTTTGTAAGCATGCGCGAATTCAGCGACCTTAAAAAACGGGTAAACCCTGCCACACACTTGGTAAAAAACCAAGGAAGGTCCATTACCGAACTAAAAAACAAGAATATTTTGGATGGTTTCCAGGAAGATCAGCTGCAATCGGTATTGGAAGAGATGTATAACCTACAGGGAAAATGTGAGCGCATCAAAAACACCCCTTTTCCGAGACAATACGGTTTTTTCTCAAAGGTGTTCACCTGGATCTTTGTCCTCTTGCTACCCTTTGGGCTTTTGGATGTTTTTGAAGCTAGTGCCGCCAAGGGCCCGGTAGACATGATACAGTGGTACATATTTCTGATGATCCCTTTTTCCGTACTCATTTCATGGATCTTTACCACAATGGAAATCGTAGGCGATAATAGTGAAGACCCTTTTGAAGGGCGTATTAACGATGTGCCGATGACCGCCCTATGCCGTACTATCGAAATTGACCTACGGGATATGTTGGACGAACAAGAACTTCCCGAATCGGTTACCCCAAAAGACCATATTCTGTATTAATGCCGCTGGTTACCTCCGAATATCGCCCGCCATACTTTTTTAGAAACGGCCATTTTTCCACTATTTATTCGGGAGTAATGCGCAAAATATCGGGAGTGGCACAACAACGGGAACGTTTGGAACTGCCCGATGGGGATTTTATGGACCTGGATTGGAGCTTTACGGCGCAAACAACGAAAAAACTTGTTATTCTCATCCACGGGCTCGAAGGCAACGGACAACGGGCCTATATTACCGGAAGCGCCCATGTGTTCAACACCAACGGTTTTGATGCCTGCGCGGTAAACCTGCGTTCGTGCAGCGGGGAGGTCAATCGCTTGTACCGCTCCTACCATTCGGGGGCGACGGAAGACCTGGAATCGGTGCTCGATCACATTCTGAACACCAAGAGCTATACCGAAATTTACCTGAAGGGATTTAGCTTGGGAGGCAATCTTACCTTGAAGTTTTTAGGGGAAAACCGAACCATCCCCAATCAAGTAAAAGCCGCCATCGCCGTTTCGGTACCCTGTAGTTTGCACTCCTCCCTAAAACAGTTATTGCTTCCCAAAAATAAATTGTATGCCATTCGGTTTAAAAAAAACCTGTTGGCAAAACTCCGGGCCAAGCAAGCGTTGTTTCCCGAAAAAATAAGCGATTCCGATATCAAAGCAGTGGTTACCCTGCAAGACTTTGACGATGTTTACACCAGCAGGGCCCATGGTTTTAAAAATGCCCTTGATTACTACGCGCAATGCAGCGCCTTGCAGTTTCTCCCCCGAATACAACTCCCCGTACTGATTCTCAACGCCAAGAACGATTCGTTTTTGGGGCCGGAATGCTATCCTGTGAAGGAAGCGGAAAAACAGGCGAATTTGTTTTTGGAAATGCCCAAATACGGCGGGCATGTGGGTTTTTTTGACACCGGAAATACCTATTATAACGAAAAACGGGCAATAAAGTTCTTGAACGGCTTACGATAATTTAACGTATTCGTTATATTAGTGGCCGTAATATAATCGATGCCTTAGGAGATTGGCATTAAATACCGTAGAGATGAAAAAAATATTCAGTGTGTTGGCCCTTGGGGCGTTGTTAGCCAGTTGTGGAGAGAAGAAAGAGGAAAAAAAAGATGGATTTGAAATGAACCGGACCAAAACCGAAGCGAAATCGGACGATTCAGCGGCGGGCGGCGTACCGGTAGATTTGGACAATGATGGTGTTGGCCCTTATAAGGACGTTACTTTTCCCGATACGGTAGACGATGAACTTGCAGCGGCGGGCGAAGCAAAGTACAGTGCCATATGTGTGGCCTGCCATGCCGCCAACAAAAGGCTTATCGGCCCCGCTTTGGCCGGAGTATACGAACGAAGAAGCCCGGCATGGGTGATGAACATGATTATAGGTCCCGACAAAATGCTAAAGGAAGACCCAATAGCCAAAGCCCTTTTAAAGGAATATAATAATGCCATTATGCTCAACCAGAACCTTACCGAAGATGAAACACGTGCGGTAGCGGAGTATTTGAGAACGCTTTAGAAATATACAAAATGGGATAAGGGCGGCATCCATAGAAATGGATGCCGCCCTTGTTTTAATATGACCTCCGATAAGCCCGTTTTATGCATTAGAAAAACCGGAAGTGTTTCTGGACTAACAACTAATTGCACGATACACTTTAACTTAAAATTGGTCCTATTCCAAAGGACTCATACGTATTAAGAATGCAATGCACTCCTTAAGAACGTATTATGAAAAAAAGCACAACGATTTCAGCAAATAAAAAGGAATTTAAAAAACCACTTAATCCCAGACAGAAGAACTTGTTTATGAAAAAATGGATCGGTTGGTCGGGGGGTTATGTCGCTATAGCCAAAACCAAAGAAAACAAGTCGTTATAATCCCCATAATCTAAAGGGATTTTCCGTATCGTCATTCTTTTTTTGTGCTTTATCCACCATTACCTTGTAGGTAGGATCTTCCAACACGTTGACCTCTATAATGTCGTCGGCATTCTCCAAGAGCCGTATACAATCCTTACTCAAGTGTTTTAAATGCACTTTCTTACCCGCTTTGGCATACCGCTCCGTTATTTTGTTCAATGCCTCGATTCCCGACATGTCGGCCACCCTACTTTCCTGAAAATCGATAATAACCTCATCGGGATCGCTTTGAATGTCGAATTTTTCGGCAAAAGCGGTCGTCGATCCAAAAAACAAAGGACCATAAATCTCGTAATGCTTCACCCCGTTATCATCAATACGTTTTCGGGCCCGAATACGTTTGGCATTTTCCCAAGAATAGGCAAGTGCGGAAATAACGACCCCTAAAAGTACCGCTACCGCCAAGTTGTGGGTAACCGCGGTAATCAACGTAACCAACACCATCACCACCACATCGGAGTTTGGCATTTTACGAAAGGTTTTAAAGCTCGCCCATTCAAACGTACCAATGGCCACCATAAACATTAAACCGACCAAGGCCGCCATGGGCAATCGCTCAATCAAACTGCTACCGAACATGATGAACACCAATAACATTATGGCAGCGGTAATCCCCGACAATCGCGCCCGCGCACCGGAAGAAGTATTGATCAAACTCTGTCCGATCATGGCACAACCACCCATTCCCGATAAAAATCCGGACAAAATATTGGCGGTACCCTGAGCCACACACTCTCGGTTTCCACTACCACGGGTGTCCGTTATCTCGTCAATAATGTTCAAGGTCAGCAAGCTTTCAATCAGCCCGACCCCGGCCACGATAGCGGCATATGGAAATATAATTTTTATCGTTTGAAGCGTGAAGGGTATTTCTGGAACGGACAAGGGCGGAAATCCACCCTTTATGGTTTCACCGGGCGCCATGGTATCGGCGACCGTTAACGTATCGATACCGAAGCCTAATACCACTGCCGATACAACAACAATGGCCACCAAGGAAGAGGGAACCGCTTTTGTCAACTTTGGCAGGCCCCAAATGATGAGCATCGTTAATAGCGTAAGTCCCAACATCGTATAGAGTGCCGATCCGGAAAGCAAGTTTTCCGTTCCCTTTTGATAAAAGTTGGGAAACTGCGCCATAAAAATGATAATGGCAAGGCCGTTGACAAAACCGAACATTACGGGATGTGGCACCAGACGAATGAATTTTCCCAAACGGAGTACTCCCGCCAATATTTGCAATATTCCGGCAATGATCACGGTGGCAAAAACGTAATTCAAAATGGTAACGGGCTCGATATCGGGTATGTTCCGTTTCAATTCCAAGATCAACCCGACAAAAATGACGGCGACCGCCCCCGTTGCACCGGAAATCATTCCTGGTCGACCACCCAATATGGAGGTGACCAGCGCTAGAATAAAGGCGGCATACAAACCGGTCAAGGGCGAAAATCCAGGAATCAAAGCAAAGGCGATCGCCTCCGGTACCAAGGCCAGGGCTACCGTAAGCCCCGACAGTATCTCGGTCTTATAGTCTACTTTCTGTTTGAAATCAAATAAATTCAGGTATTTTTTCATCCATTTAAAATTTTGTAGTCTACTGAAAATAAAGAACCTAAAAATTTCTGCAAATTCAGTGATTCGCATAAACTTGTTTTAATCATCTCGGGAGGATATGCTTAAAAAAGTTAATGCTTATTTCATGCCTTATTTTAACCCGCTTGTACATCGGTACTTCGCAATGAAACTTGATGATGCGCTACATGCGGTCGTTTTATCGGTTTTAAGGGCACAAAAGTAAGATTATTTATTTGCATCGCCTTGAATATCAAGATTATTGAGAATTTAGCAATCTACCGGTTGGTCGCGCCTAATAAATGTTGTTCGGATAGCGATAATTTAGCAGTTTCGTATTTCTTGCCTAATGAACTCATTTAGACTTTTTTCCCCGAACTGTCGGGAGGCTAAAAAATTGTCTTTTTTCGCTCGACGCGCCGGCCGGCTCCTCATCAAAAGCCAAATCATTGGCTTTTTCTTTCGGCCCTGCCTTTTTTTCCTCTCGTAGCCCTGCTATGAAACTCAAAAAAGTCTTCAACAGGCCTTTAAATCACTTCCCGAAGCATCGGGATCGCTTCAATCCAAAAAGTCTAAATGAGTTCAATTTATCCATACCATGGAACCAAACAAAAAAGAACCGCCCCGGACAAGATTGTCCAGGGCGATTCCTAACTAAATAACCAACCAAAAAAATTGTTTATATCTTCCGACTTCGCTTTACCTTCATAGTAGGATTCGAAATCTTTTTTCTCTTTTTAACCGTTGGGTTTTTACCCGTTTTCAAGTACTGCTGGTATCCCCTTCCCCTAAACTCATATACCGTTCCGCTATCGGGATGATACAACTCTATTGTACTGTCATTAATAACGTAGAGTTCAAAGTAATCATTGCCCATGAAGTCGTAAGCAAGTGTTAAAGTTTTGAGCGTTTCATCGTTTTCTACGTTGTATACCTGATAATTTCCTTCGAAATCCCACTGGAGGTCCGGTATTCTAGTTCCGGGAAGGTCGACCGAAGATTGAAACAGTCCCGGCAGGAACCGCAGGTAGTTTTCTTCGTCAAAATCGTTCAATGCTCCTTCTTCGCTGGTATAGGTTTTCTCCCATGCATCATATTCTTGCAGGAAGTAGTCAACATTATCATAGAAGACAAAATCGTAGTCGAACGTATTGGCCTGGTATCCTTCCAGAAAGTAAGAGGTGTTGGATCGAGGGTCGCGCAATTCAAGCGTGCCGTTGCTCACGACATATACCTCTAACAACCACAGTCCGTCTACATCATGATCGATTTCCACGGTACCGTTCAACGGGTCGTAATAACCCACATCGATACCCAAACCGTTCCCCGTTTTCCCGATGCCTACCATATTATTGTTGGCATACAGCGTACCGTTTACGAACGAAATGGTAAATGCCCGTTGTAAAAAGGGAACTTCCCCACCACCTCGGGTAGCATTAATGTCTACATACCAAAGATCATAGGAACTCAGTACCTGATCGGTATTAAAAACCGGTTCGTCAACAAAAGTATCCCCTACCAAAACCTCCGTGTAACATGAAGTGGCCAAGGTTCCCAATACCAATAATCCCAAGAGTAATTTTATCGTTTTCATATCCTTTTCTTTTCTGGTTCCATTTGTATAAAACAAGCTTTGTGCCAAAAAACGTAACGCACTGAAAACGTGCGCATAAGGCTTCATGTTATTATTTGGCTACCTTTGAATCGTAGTTGATCCGTACTAATTTTTCATCCGGATACGACATCTCGGGAAATAGGGGCAGCGTGTGCATTTGCCCCGTGAAACGATATCATATAAGACCATGAACAAGACATTTGCCGTGCTTGGTGGCGGTAGTTGGGCCACCGCTATAGTGAAGATGCTTTTAGTAAACCAAGAAAAAGTGGGTTGGTACATGCGAAATTCGGATGCCATCGGTTTTCTGAAAATCCAGAAACACAACCCCAACTACCTCACTTCGGTTACTTTTGATACGGATACGTTACTGTTGACCGACCAGCTGGATGAGGCGATCGCAAACGCGGATATTTTAGTTTTTGCCATCCCCTCCGCTTTTTTGGCGGGAGCGTTGGAAAAAATGACCGTTTCGTTAAAGGATAAAATCATTTTTTCGGCAATCAAGGGCATTGTTCCCGAAAGCGGTTTGATCGTTGGGGAGCATTTTCATGAACATTATGCTATTCCCTATGACCAAATAGGGGTCATCACGGGCCCATGCCATGCGGAGGAAGTTGCCCTGGACCGATTGTCCTACCTGACCATTGCCTGCGCCGATGCGAAAAAAGCGGCTTATGTAGCCAAAAATTTGAGCAGTGATTTTATAAAGACCAAGGTTACGGAGGACATCATCGGCACGGAATATGCCGCTATGCTGAAAAACATTTACGCCATAGCCGCCGGTATTGCACATGGATTGGGATATGGCGATAACTTTCAAAGCGTACTGATGAGCAATGCCATTCGGGAAATGAAACGCTATACCAAACGTATCCATAAAATTGACCGGAACATTAATGATTCTGCCTATTTGGGAGATCTTTTGGTAACCGGTTATTCTACTTTTAGCCGGAACCGAATGTTCGGAAACATGATCGGTAAAGGGTATACCGTAAAAAGTGCCCAAATGGAAATGCGAATGGTGGCCGAAGGGTATTATGCGACCAAAAGCGCCTACGCCCTAAAGCAAGGTTTTAAGAAAAAGGTAAAAACCCCGATAATCGACGCCGTGTACGCCGTTTTGTATGAGCAGAAAAACGCTAAAAAGGTGTTCAAGGCATTAACGGACAAATTGGATTAGTATGGGCCATTAAAGCGGCCTTATGGCAATGAACTCGTCATGAGTTCAAAAAAGAGTTCGGCCCCCTTCGGCCTACCAGGAAAACAAATTGCATTGATGGAAAACATTCTATTTTATTTAGGACTCACATTTTTGATCATACATGAAATGGACGCTATTCGATGTAAAGAATGGCGTATACTGCCATTGTTATCCTTACTGGACGATAAAAATGGGCAGACTGTCTTTTTATTTATGCATATCCCTCTTTTCGCTTGGATTTTTTATTCCCTACCACCCCATCCGGGCAGTGATCTTTTCATGGTGGCTTTTGACATTTTTATGATAATTCATATAGGGTTACACCTGTTACTTCTTAAGAATAAGAAAAATGAATTCAAAGATTGGATTTCGTGGTTACTTATCGTCGGTGCTGGAGTTTTTGGAGGTTTACATTTGTGGGTTGGAACTTGAACAGCGGTCTCGACTCCGCTCGACCGGACAGTACGTTTCTTTCAATCGACCGAAAAGGCTCCTACGTTGGTGTTCTTTCAACGCAGCGGTCTTTTTTTCAATGAGCAATTAGGTAATAAACAATGAACAATTGAAAGTACTTGGTGCAAAGTAATTAG
>NZ_JBNGOP010000043.1:0-21904 GCF_050589625.1 Maribacter sp. 2-571
GTAGTTAGTAGTTAGTAGTTAGTAGTTAGTAGTTAGTAGTTAGTAGTTAGTAGTTAGTAGTTAGTAGTTAGTAAAAAAATAAATTCAAATTCAAACATCTGGCTTTTTACGCACCACTAATTATTTTTTCATTGTTAATTGGTTATTGCTAATTGTCAATTGAAAAAAGACCGTCGCGCTGAAGGAAAAAAGACTAAAAAAAGCTCAAGTGTCAAATTCAAATTCAAAATTACAGGAATACCAACTAACCACTTTTTACCAACTACTTTTTACTCACAACTAATTACTGCAAACTATTCACTGCTTGTTAAAAATACTGCCCAATACCAAAAACAAGTCCTCGATCGGCATCTTTGGTAATACCGTATCCGTAATCGATCCGAAAAATAGCGTTGAAAATTCTTTTATGCATAAAACGAAGACCTGCCCCAGGGTACACGCGAATGTTCTGGTCGTCCCCAAAATCACTAAAATCCCCTCCAGGATTTCGCCAAGACCCCCCGTCTATAAAAACGTTCCCCTGTAATACGAACCAATCCTTATCCACCAAGGTATGTCGGTATTCCGTGTTGAGGACAATGGCACCGGTACCGCGATCAATGGTATTGCCGACGCCCCTGATATTTAGGTTATTGTCCACCGTAAAAGGGGCAAAAGGCGTATCGACATTACTCGCCAGACCAAGCCGTAACCGACTGGCCCAATTTCCCCGCGCCCCTACCCTTTGGAAATAGGCAAAATCGTTAAATCCTATCAAAAAGGCGGGAAGTACCCTATTGGTGGTTCCTACGTATTGAAAATTAAGGGCACTGCGAAAACCCGACAAATAATGATAGTCATATGAAATACCATCAAAATTGTAGATCAGTTTTATAAGGTGCTTATCCACTTTTAATTCCTGCGGCACCGAGGGGTCGGTAGCACCCGAAAGATATTCATAGTCCTCAACAAAAAGACTCGCACCCAGTTCTACCCTATTCTTAAAATTCAGCTCGTAGAGGCCCAATACTTCGAACCCTTCGTTATTATACCGATAATCAGCGGTAGCATCCGCGAAAAAGACCGGTTCCTGAGTGGTAAAATTGTTATAGCTAAAAGAAAGTCCAAACCGATTTCCGAACAGGTAGGGCGCCCTTATGTTCAGTCCATAGGAACTAAAAATATCGAACTGATAAAATCCGCCCGCAGTAATATTACGGCCCAGTGCATTAAATTCTTGAAGACCGATGCGAAAGGCAAAATCATCATTGGCGGAACTAAAAAGGTTGGCAAAAGGAATAAGGGTAAAATTCTCGGTTAGGTTGTAAAAAACATTATGGCGCCCATCATCGGAAGAAAAAATTTGATAATAGGCATGTGCCACGGAAGGCAAGCGCTTTAGTCGGGTAATATCTCGGTCCAGTATCACCGAATCCAATTGCTGTCCCGGTCGGGCCTCCAATATGCGTTTCAAAAAAGCGACTTTCGTTTTTTTGGCACCCTGGATCTTCACATCGGCGATATAGGACTCTTGCGCGTATCCAAAACCTATCAAGAACAGTAACGGCAACAAGCAGCGATTTGTAAACATAGGGCAAAGAGGGCATCAATTGAAATCAAATATACGTTATCGATTTAAAAAAGAGATCACAAGCTATGTTTAGGTGAAGCTGAAACAAAACGTGACCCAGAAAAATCGGGGGAGACCTTTAATTTTGCTAAGGTCAATATTTTTTATAAAACTCCGACAGCACCTGTTGTGTCGGTTTGTTCTGCGGTGTAAACCTATTGTCCTCTGCGCCGCCCGCGTTCTCATGTTTGATAAACCACTTCCAAATATACCCTCCGGCGAACCAATCTTCGGGCCAAAACGTTTCAAAAATGACCTGGGTGGCATCGGCCTGGGCCTGGAGGTTTACCTGCATATCATGCGCATCGACCAACCACGGTTTTTTTCCCGTAAAATCCATACTTCGATATCCAAATTCCGTAAAAAGTACTGGTTTCCCTTTTGATTCGGCCAAGGCCGCTATTTTGGTCTTCCAAGGTTTCCATCCTTCCCGGAGCTGCTCCATAGTGGGGTTACGGGCATCCGAAAGGGGAAAATAGGCATCGATGCCGATAAAATCCAACTCTTCCCAAAAAGGGGTTTTCGGGTATTCGTCCCAGTTGGCCGCATAGGTCAATTTTCCTTTATAGACCGCCCTTATTTTTTTGATCAAGGCCGTCCAATATGCTGGCCTATGGGTCACAAATTGCTGTAGTTCCGTACCAATACAAAAGAGGTCTACCTTCATTTTTTGGGCCACCTTGGCGTACGCCAGAATAAAGGCTTCGTAAGAGGTTTCCAGCGTTTTCCAGTCCTTTTCGCTCTGCATTTTCAAGGTGCCCGTAAACTCACCGCGCCAAATCCATATCTGGGGTTTCACCATTACTTTGACCCCTTTTTTCTGTAATTCCCCAATATACTGCGATGCCCCCTTACTGGTTTCACCGAACCATTGCCGTTCGCTATCAAAAACAATTTCCGGAGAATGGATATCACGGATAAACCCGAACGGCATTACCGCCGCATGGTTGGCGTGTACCTTTACGATCTGCGCCACCTGCGTTTCGGTTACCGGTTCACGGGAGGCCACAAAACTGACCCCATTGATTTTTTCGTTTTCCTGTCCGGTACACGAAAGCTGCAACAGGCATAGCAACAATAATTTTAAAATCCTCATAAATGGCCATCTTAGGATTTTAAAATTACGCTATTTTCAGGTAGCGATCAAAAAATCGCCCGAAGTCCCAAATTGAAGGTCTGCCCCAATCCGGTATTGCTCCCACGCACGAAGTTTGTGTACAAGAGTTCCAGGTTAAGTGCATCGGTAAGCTGATACTTTGCACCACCGCCAACGGCGGTAAAATCCTGCGCAAAATCATTCCCCAAATCGATCCGTTGCGAGTGCTGTGCCAAGGCCAACACTGTAAACTTGGAACTTGGAAAGTAACTTAGAAATACCCCGGGGGTAAGGTTTAAGCTATTGTTGGCAAAGCTTTCCTCCTGTTCCCCGAAACTCCATTCGGCATTAAGTTCCGAAAAAAGTTGCCACTTATCGCCCGGAAACGTATAATCATAAAAGAATCGATTTTGCCATATGTATCCCTTTTGGTCCAAAAAGACACCGTTTTCAACCTCATTGTCTACCAACGGAATAAAAAACGAACTCTGTATACTGAAGTTACTGACCGAGGCAATGGGCACGAATTTTACGGACGGGGCAATAGAGGTAAATCCGGAACGTGCGGTTCCTTCCTCCCCATCGAACTGAAACACCTCCAGCGCACCACGATCGTTGATCACGTTGGAACGAAATTCAAAAATCGCCCCGACGTTCCATCGGTTATTGCTACCCACCCCCGTGTAAGCCTCAAGCGTAGAGGTAAAAAAGGTCTGTCGGGGTTCGTCCCCTTCCGAGAACGTACTTTCGGTCTGTGTGTAAAGGTTGTTGAACCATTTTAAATCCAGTTGTCCCTTACCGATCAGTTTGGATGGGGTGTACTGTTGTATGTTACTTTTTGCCTGTTGTGGTGGACTATCCACGTCTTCATCTGCATTGGTATCTTGCGCTATCCCTTGAAATGTTAGGGCCAAAACGGCTAAAAAAACACCGTATTTCATAAAGTTTCTCATGTTGTTTGTTTTTAGGGCACCGATACGCAAAGCACAAGTGCCATTTAAAAGATTAGCTATTGTTATTAGGTTGTGTGTAAATTTACTTGGCGTCGTTCAACGTCCAGTCATAGGAATAATAGGATACCTTGGATTTTTCGGGAAGTTTCTCCGAGCGATAGGTGTTGATGAAATCGGTTACGCTACCGTTTTTTTCAAAATCGCCCTTGTACCATTCAAAAATTTGGGAAATTTGAACTTTATTTTTGTTCACGCGAATAAAATCGGCATTATTGATTGCCGCGACGGTCTGTCGCTGTAGTTGTGCTTCCAAAGTGGAAGGAAGGTACGCCTCGTTGATGATCGGTGGGCACCCCAAACCTGCACAGACCAAAACAAAATGAAAACGTGCCTCATTGGAAAACTCCGCACGTAACATCTTGTTCTCGATATCATTTAATGTAATTTCGGTTCCCCCTACACTGTGTTTGGTCTTATCAAAAAAACCGGCGATATCCAAAGGTTGTTTCACCGGGTAATGGTCAACGATACCCTTGATCACCAACAAATTGTAACTGTTGATCCAAAAGGCCTGATATGCTTTTGCGTTTTCTTTTGAAACGGTCAATTTCTCGGCCATCTCCAACAAACGATGTAATTCTCCGGAATCATTTTTTACTTTTTTATAAGCGACCTTTCCATTGGTAACATTGCTTTTAAAAAAGGCGTCGGCCCCTTCGAAAAATTCAGAAGTATCCTGACCGAATCCCAGAAAGGCAAAACTTATAATTAGCAGCGATATCAGATATTTTTTTGTTTTCATGTTTGTTATTTTTAAGGTTGAATTGTCGTATGGGTCGCACCTTTCTCCCCTGCCCTACAAAGAAAGGCAAATTTTGTGATTTATTTAAGATTTTAATAATCAAACGATTAGCCGTTCGAGAAATCGTCCATTACCTTACAAAATAGGTTCTTATTCAATTTCTTTCTAAATTGTACATATATGGTTAAGTTTTTTTCAACGACAACGACCCACGTACAACAACCACCAATTTATCCTAAATGGAACACATTGTAATCATTGGCAACGGCATTGCCGGTATTTCCGCCGCACGCCATATCCGAAAAAATTCCGATAAAAAAATAACCGTCATCTCTGCAGAGACCGAATACTTTTTCTCTAGAACAGCATTGATGTATGTGTATATGGGGCATATGAAATTTGAGCATACCCAGCCCTATGAGCCTTGGTTTTGGAAAAAGAACCGAATCGGGCTACTAAAAGGATATGTGACCACGATCGAACACGCCACAAAAAAAGTGGTCCTCTCCGACAAGACGGAAATTCCTTATGATAAATTGATTATCGCCGTGGGATCCAAACCGAACAAATTTGGATGGCCCGGCCAAGATCTGGATGGTGTTCAAGGATTGTACCACAAACAAGATCTGGAAAAACTCGAAGAAAACGCGCCCAACAATTCGGTTTGCAAGAGAGCGGTAATCGTTGGCGGCGGACTGATCGGTATTGAACTCGCCGAAATGTTGGTCACACGGAACATTCCGGTAACGTTTTTGGTTCGGGAAAACAGTTTTTGGAACGGTGTGCTTCCCGAAGGGGAATCCAGAATGATCAACGAGCATATATTGGAACATCATATCGACCTTCGTTTATCGACCAACCTCAATGAAATACTGGCAGATGAAAATGGGCGGGCAAAAGCAGTGACCACTGACAAAGGCGACACCATCGAATGCAATGTTGTTGGGCTTACCGCCGGAGTATCCCCAAACATCGATTTTTTAAAGGAATCGGGCATCACCTTGGGCAGGGGCATAAAGGTCAACCGCTATTTGGAGACCAATATTCCGGACATTTATGCCATAGGCGATTGTGCCGAACAACATGAAGGTATTGGCAACAGGCGCCCGATAGAAGCGGTATGGTACACCGGCAGAATGATGGGTGAAACCGTTGCCCAAACCATTTGTGGAAACAAACGGAGTTACAACCCTGGACACTGGTTCAATTCCGCGAAATTTTTGGATATCGAATACCAAACCTACGGATGGGTATTTGGGGAGCGCAGTAAAAAAGAATATGAAACCCATTTTCATTGGCGCCATGCCACAGAAAAAATATGTGTTACCATTTCCTTCCACAAGGAAACCAAAAAATTCCTTGGCATCAACACCTTTGGCATACGAATGCGCCACGAAATTTTTGATCGCTGGTTGACCGAGGAGCGGGAAGTGGAACATGTCATCGAATATTTAAAGGACGCCAGTTTTGATCCAGAATTTTATGCCGCCTATGAAGCGCAGATCATTGCCGCTTACAATGCGGAATTTGGAACGGCCATAAAAGCAAAAAAACGGAGTTGGAAACGTGTTTTTGAAAAGGCACGCATCTAACAAAACGAATTGTACCCCCTATAAACGAACAACCACAAAAAAAAGAACATGAGCACATTTGAAAAATCCATGTCCCTAGCGGGCGAACCGCCAAAGGCATTGAACACCGGACAAAAACTTGCTACCCTCTTGGGGATGATCGGTTTGGGGATATTGGTACTGAACCTTTTTAATATTGACTTTCCCAACAGCGGCCTATGGCTTACCGTTTCGTTGGTCGCCATATTTATAGGGGTCGTATGGTTTTCAAAAGCCGCTTATGCCCATAAGCACAAAGGCATCAAAAATGACGGCGTCTGGTTCAAATCCATGTCCAGCCGAGGGGTGTTGGCCTGGTTGGCAGGAATTGCATTGACCGGTTTTTATGTTGCCCTATACTTCTACCCCGAGTATTTGGGATTGGTAAAGGACGGCGCCAATACCGGTGTCATCGCACTTTTCGATCCCTTGAGCAGATTGCTCAGTGGCAATCCCGCTAGTCAATGGTTTGTATACGGTACGCTCTATACCGTTGCCATTCTCGCCTTTGGCATCAAGTTTATATGGAAATACCGCCATAATTCCTACGAGCGCATCCGCACCTTGAGCGTGATGTTCTTTCAAACCGCATTCGCCTTTATCATTCCCGAAATTATGGCCCGTTTAAATGGCGACCTTCCCTACTATGATCTTAAAAACATGTGGCCGCTCAATTACTATAATTTTGAACGGTACCGCATCAATGGATTTATCGATTCGGGAAATATCGGAATGGCCATGCTGATTTTCGGGATCCTCTCCATTTTCGTGATCAGCCCCATACTGACCTTTAAATTCGGGAAACGATGGTACTGTTCCTGGGTTTGCGGTTGTGGTGGGCTTGCGGAAACCGCGGGCGATTCGTTCCGGCAATTGAGCGATAAAACAAAAACCGCCTGGAACATTGAACGATGGGTAGTGCATAGCGTTGTGGTGTTCGTAACCTTGATGACCATTGCAGTGGTCTACTCTTACCTTGGCACCGATACCAGCAAGTACTGGTTGACAAAAAGTAGTTTTCTAATAGGGGTCAGCGTACTGCTTACCCTAGTTTTCGCCTGGGTAATGCTGTTCAAGCGAAAAGAGCTTCAAAAAGATGCCCAATATGGGGCCATCGGATATTTTGTGATCATTGCGGCACTTATCGGAATGCACGTATTCAGTTCGGAAGGTAATATTTTTCTCTTTAAATCGGAAACGCTCCGCAAAAGCTATAGCTTTTTAATCGGTAGTATTTTTTCCGGTGTTATCGGAACGGGCTTTTATCCCATTTTGGGAAATCGGGTATGGTGCCGTTTTGGTTGCCCAATGGCCGCCATTCTCGGGTTTCAGCAACGGCTCTTCTCAAGGTTTCGCATAACCACGAACGGCGGTCAGTGCATTTCCTGTGGCAACTGCTCCACCTATTGCGAAATGGGTATCGATGTACGCGCGTACGCCCAAAAAGGAGAGAATATCGTACGTTCTAGCTGTGTTGGTTGCGGAATTTGCTCCGCTGTTTGCCCAAGAGGTGTTCTAAAGCTGGAAAACGGCCCATTGGAAGGGCGTATCAACCCTACCGAAGTATTGTTGGGGAACGATCCCGACCTTATGGAACTGGTGAACAAAAATTAAGACGGCCATAATTGTTGGCAGGGACTTTGATACTACATTTGTAAGGTAGTGTAAAAGCGCTACACAAAACCCGTTGATCCTTTTGGTTTTCGGGTGGTCGATCAAAAGGATTAAAAGATGGACGTGACCGTTGTACGGGACGTTAGTTTTTTAAATTCCCTTCGACAAAACTTAAAAAGTCAAGACGTGCTCATTAAAATCTTACTTATCGGCTTTTTTACCTTTTCCTTTGGGACCGCCGAAGCGAAAATGGGTAAATATCATAAGGAATTCTACCGGACGGGGAAGACAAAATCCGAGGGTTGGCTAATCAACGGTCAAAAATCGGGCTACTGGCGTTTTTATCATCCAAACGGAAGGGTGTCGGAAAAAGGGCATTACGAAAAAGGGAAACGCAAGGATTATTGGTATTTCTATACGCCAAGGGGCGTTCGCCAGCAGGAAGGCCACTATAAAAAAGGCCAAATGGCAGATTGGTGGCTTTTCTATGACGACCGAGGAAAGGTAAACCATAAGTGCCAACTGAACTACGGCAAAAAAAATGGCTATTGTCTTCAATATAAAAACAGCAAACTTGCTTCGGCCGAAAAATATAAAAATGGGAAAAAGATAAAGGCCTGGTACAGCTTGTCCAGTTTTAAAAAAGAAAATAAACTATCCGATCTAAGATAATGCGCTGTTATCGTTTGTTAGCGTTTTTCCTTTGCGGTCTGAGCTGTTTGGCACAACGCGAACTCAACTACCCAAAGGTCGTTTACGGAACCGAACACATTACCGCAAATTGGTTGAGCCACCCGGATACGAAGGGAGGTGCCGATCAGGCCGTACTGTTCCGTAAAACCTTTTCCGTTTCGGATGTCGCGGAAGATTTCATTATCAACATCAGCGCCGACAACCACTACTTTCTTTTCATCAACGGCGTTAGAATTACCCATGGTCCGCAACTGAGCGATATCGAACACTGGAAATATGAAACGCTAAATCTAAAGGAGTTTCTGCAACAGGGTGAAAATACGATTGCCGTAAAAGTCGTCAATTACGGAAAACGGCGTTTTTTAGGGATACAGAGCCTGTACACCGCCCTAATGGTCAATGGTGTTTCGGAAAATGCAAAAATGTTGACTACCAAAGGGAACTCCGATGGATGGAAGTGCTTTATCGACCCCTCGTACAAGGCCTTGGAAGTACATTGGAGAAGCGAAGGGAAAAACAGTATTGTAGGCGGGTTTTACGCCAACAACCCCACTGACTTTATAGATCTGAACCAATATCCCAAAAATTGGGAACGACCCGGTTTTGATGATGACCATTGGGAGACCCCTGTTTTTTATGAAGGGGCAAAAAGTATGGGCGGGGCCATCGGCTATCTCCTGGAACCCCGAAACCTGCCCTTGCTGAGTTGGACCAAAGAACCGGTGGGAACCCTAGTTCGATCCACCGCAATAGCCAAAAGTTCCTTCCCGGAAAACACCCCATTACGGATACCGCCAAATACCAAAGCTTCCTTTTTGTTGGACAACGAGGTGGTCACCAGCGGTTTTCCCGAACTTCATTTTCACGGGGGAACGGGAGCTTCCATAAAAATAAAGTATGCCGAAAACCTTTTTGGACCGGAACAATATAAAGGCGATCGTAGCGCAATAGAAGGTAAACATCTCATCGGGTATTTGGACCATATTTTATCCGACGGAAGTAAAAACCAAACCTTTGTACCTACTTGGATGCGTACGTTCCGTTTTGTCGAATTTCAGATAACTACGGGTGACACCGAACTGGTTCTGGAGCAATTTTACAACAACCGTTCCGGTACGACGATACCCTCCACGGCGGCATTTATCAGTGATGACCCCACCTACAACGAAATTTTCAATATCTGCAAGCGTACCGTAGACCTCTGTACCCAAGACTATTTTTTAAGCGACGCCTACTATGAAACCATGCAGTACATAGGGGACACCAAAGTACACGCGCTCACTTGGCAGGCGCTCAGCGGCAACCTTGCCCATACGGAAAACGCGTTGCGGCAATTTCACCATTCCAGGGACGCCGACGGAAATTTACTGGGCGCATATCCCTTACGATCGACCTTTATTTTCCCTACCTACTCCCTGATCTGGGTCGACATGGTAGCGGATTATTACCGACTTACAGGGGACACTAAAATTATAGCTACCTATAAAGAGGGCATTAAACATACCTTGAACGGTTTTCAAAACAACATGAAACCCAACGGCCTTGTTGACAAAACGCCCTATCGCTACTTTGTTGATTGGTACCAAAACCCTGGCGAAGGCAAAGGTACCGCAACGGATAATGGCGGTGAAAATTCGGCGGTCGTTAGCCTACACTATGCCCATGCCCTGTCCAACGCAGCAAAATTGTTCGAGGCGATAGGCGATGACCACCATGCGAATGTATATGAAACCCGTGCCCAAACGGTAAAAAAAGCGGTGTTCGAACTTTGCTACGATAGCGATCGTATGCTGTTCGCGGAACGACCGGACAAATCCATATTCGATCAGCATACCAACATCATGGCAATTTTGACGGACGCACTTCCCAAGGAGGAACAGCCTACGCTATTGGCCAAAATAGTAAACGACAGTAACTTGTTACAGGCGACCTATTACTACCGTTATTACCTGTTCGAAGCCATAAAAAAAGTAGGGAAACCTGCATTGTTCGATAGTGCCCAACGCCCTTGGGAAGAAATGGTGGCCAACAACATGAGTACTACCTTAGAACGGTTCGAGGCCAACTCGAAACCCACCCGGTCCGAAGTGCATCCCTGGAGTGCTTCGCCCGCGTATTTTTATCTCACCTATTTGGCAGGCATCCAATCGGTTTCCGGGAACTTTGACGACATTTGTATTTCCCCGGCGTTTGGAAAACTAACGAAAATAAAAGGGACCATGCCAACAGCCAAAGGGCCCATTCATTTCAATTTGGAAAAAAGAAAAAATAACCTGTATGCGGAAATCGAAATACCGACAAAAAGCAAAGGCTCGATTCAATGGAACGGTTCCGCACAACCTTTACGACCGGGAAGACATCGGTACCAACTAAATTAAGTCCATGTCCACAAAAACGATAAAGGTCATTATTCCCGCGTACAACGAAGCGGATTCCATTGCAAAAGTGGTTTCCGCGTTACCAAAAACCGTTTCCGAGATAATAGTTGTTAACAACAATTCAACAGATGCCACCGCAGAAAATGCCCGTAAAGCGGGGGCTACGGTATTAAAAGAAACCCGAAAGGGGTATGGGTATGCCTGTTTGTGCGGAATGCAATACCTCAGTGAACAGTCCAAAGCACCCGACATTCTCGTATTTATCGACGGAGACTATTCCGACTATCCTGAAGAGCTTACCAAAGTGGTAGCGCCCATTGTAGATCGGGATATCGATTTTGTTATTGGAGCACGTGTAAAACACCTTAGGGAAGATGGAAGCATGACCCCACAACAAATTTTCGGGAATTGGTTGGCTACCTTTTTAATGAAAATACTGTTTAGGGCAACATTTACCGACCTTGGTCCGTTTAGAGCTATAAAATACGACAAACTGTTAGGTTTGGAGATGGGGGACAAAACCTACGGCTGGACCATTGAGATGCAGCTAAAGGCCCTGAAACAAAATTTGACATATACCGAAGTACCAGTACGTTACAAAAGACGAATTGGCATATCAAAAGTGTCCGGTACCGTAAAAGGTAGTATATTTGCGGGCATAAAAATATTAGGTTGGATTTTTAAATACAGCATAAAATAATATGGGACTTACAATCGCTTACATTATCATCGCCATCTATAGTATTGCGTTGTTGTTGATCTTTTTCTACAGTTTGGCCCAACTCAACCTTCTCGTCAATTATCTCGGTTACAAAAAGCAAAACCAGACCGCCCCAAAATACAATTTAATGGATGCCCGGGAAATTCCCATGGTAACCATCCAACTCCCCGTATATAACGAGGAATACGTAATGGAACGATTGCTCGAAAACATTGCCAAGATCGAGTATCCCAAGAGCAAATTGGAAATTCAGGTATTGGACGATTCTACCGACGATTCCGTAGTCGATACGGCAAAATGGGTAAAAGAGCTCCAAGCTACCGGATTGGACATACAACACATTCGCCGCGAAAACCGGCAAGGTTTTAAGGCGGGTGCCTTAAAGGAAGGATTGGAAGTGGCCAAAGGCGATTTCGTGGCCATTTTTGATGCCGATTTTCTACCGGATAGCGACTGGTTAAAAAAGACCGTTATCTATTTTAAAGATCCGGAAATTGGTGTTGTTCAGACCCGTTGGGGACATATCAACCGCGATTATTCGGTACTCACAAAAATACAGGCTTTTGCCTTGGACGCCCACTTTACCCTTGAACAGGTCGGCAGAAATGCCAAAGGCCATTTCATCAACTTTAATGGCACGGCCGGCATATGGCGCAAGGAGTGTATCCTTGATGCGGGAAACTGGGAAGGTGATACCCTTACGGAAGATTTGGACCTCAGCTATCGGGCACAATTGAAAAACTGGAAGTTCAAATATTTGGAAGATGTGGAAACACCGGCAGAGCTACCTGTAGTAATCAGCGCCGCGAGGTCGCAACAGTTTCGATGGAACAAAGGAGGTGCCGAAAATTTCCGTAAAACCGTTTGGAGCGTTGTTAGCGCCAAGAACATTCCGTTCAAAACAAAATTCCATGGTGTAATGCACCTTTTGAACAGTAGTATGTTCCTATGTGTATTCGTGGTTGCCCTTTTGAGCATCCCCACCATGTTCATCAAGAACATTTACCCGCAGTTCGACCTTGTTTTTGATGCCCTAAGTTTCTTTATACTCAGTACGGTGATCCTTTTCGTCTGTTACTGGTTCACATATAAGAGCATCCAAGGCAGTAGCTTTGATAATTTTGTAGATTACATTAAACTCTTTTTCACATTTTTCTCCGTGGCGCTGGGCTTCTCCCTTCACAATTCCATAGCTGTTTTGGAAGGTCATATGGGCAAGCGCAGTGAATTTGTAAGAACACCCAAGTTCAATATCAATAGTCTAACGGAAAGCTGGAAAGGCAATAAATACCTTACTAAAAAACTTTCGCCAAATATGTTATTGGAATTTGCACTGATGCTATATTTTCTCTATGGCATGTATTTGGCCATTCCATTGAACGATTTTGGGTTGTTCCCGTTTCATTTTATGCTGTTTTTAGGGTTTGGTTTCGTCTTCTTTAAATCACTTACCGCTCGGGCCTGATATCCGTTTCGCGCTCTTGATCGTTTCCTGTGAAAGAACAGCGACCTGTTCGGTCCCCTAGCGCTATGACCGCTTTTATCATGCTACGATTCTATAACACAATATTGATTTTATTCTTGTTGTCAACGGGGTCCATAATCGGACAAACGCGGAACGAGATTCGGTACCTTATTCACAATATGCCTGATAGCGTTGGCACGGGTACCTTCTATATGACATCGCAAACCCAAAAAATAATAGCCTATGGGGAAAGCGCACTTCCTATTTTAGTCAACCTGTTTACAAATAACGATGCATCGAACAATAGATTTCGGTGCGAAAGGTCTTTTTTGACAAAGGGAGAAATAGCCATTATTATAGCCGATCTTATCGAGCCCATTCCCTACACAAAGGTTACCGGGGCGTTAAGTTGCGATCTTGATTTTTGTACAGAACATTCCGTATCGATCGCCAATTATCTACCCGCCATCAAAACGTACGGCACCCAAAATTTTCAAAAGAAATATCGCGATTGGCTGAATAGTCCGGAAAGGAAAGCATGGACCAACAAGCAAAAACGGATCCTCAAAAAGGAACGAAAAAAAGAGGTTCAAAAATGTTGGCAGAAAAAAAAGACCAATTAAAGTTAGTTTTGCATTTTAATCGACGCTTTTGCGACTATTACAATGCACATCAAGAAAACCAACCCATTACTGGAGGTCAGAATCAAGGATAGTGCTATTTTAGGATATCCTAAAAGAATACTATATAAAACCCTTAGGATTTTGGACTTTAACTTCTATCGATTTCTCTTTTACTCCATTGTAAGAAAAGAATGAAAGTTCATTATACCGATTTTCGTAAAGTGGTCGGAGCGCTCTTTTTTAAACTCCTTTGTCGAAATAGCCACTTCCGTCTCCCTTATAGTAAGGAAAGCATACCAATTGCCCAGTCGTAATAAGAATGGCGTAAACCAGTAGGATTTATATTTTGGAAGAATTGCCAGAAACCAATTTTTGCCTTGTTCCAAAAATCAACAACCATAAACAAATTCCAATTTCGCCCAACGCATGGGGAAGCTCTGCAATGGTAGGAATGATACTCCTTTTATAACTTTGCGTAAAAAAGAAATAACCAAAGAAATCGATAAGATAACCCAAAAATCCCGCTGTGAGTAAAACACCAAAAAAATTAGGTAAAAATCCGGATCTATAGGCCAAAAGGAAACAACCAAAGTCCCCAAAATATTTGAATTATGCGGAACCCGTTATAATGCGATTTTAAGATTGTGAAAAGTTGTTCTGACCGTTCTGTTGCATAGGCCGTGTATGAACCTAAGGAATCATCCAAAAGGGTGATGATGTCCAACTTTGGAATTAGATTGGCATAGGATACTCCAACGCTCACAACCACCAATACGATCATGACGACGGCAATATCAATACTCACCTGTTTCAACAACCTGTGCAAAGAAAGTGACAAAAATAGAAATAGGGTATACATGAACAAGTCGCTCAAGATTCCTAGCTTGAAAAAGAATTCATTTACTATTATATTTTTATGGGTGTCGATTGCACTTTCCCATACATACAATTTGGAAGGAACATATACCAAGCTAAACATACCGCAACATATCATTAAGAGGTATAAGAGTCCCGATGTTCTTGCCACTCTTTTAACATTTTGAATCATAAGGGCAATTGGTTTTAGTTTAAAATGTAAAAAGTATAGGGGTCAATCGCTTTTTTTTGGCCATTTGTAAGCGTACCAAACAATGGTTATCGTAATTGCACTTTCTAAAAAAGCGAGAAAAACATAAAAACTGTACCATTTGACCATGGAGTTAACACCTATAAAAATCATCATTACCGTAAACAGCGTTCCGAACAAGATGTTCAAGAAGCGGGTTATTTTCGGCCCAAGAACAACCGATAGTGCCACCATTAGGGAAGGAATTGCCAAAAGCATCGACGCGACCAATAGCTTCGTCGGGCTATCCAGAATGTTTTCACCAGTAATCAAACTGTTGATTTTATCTGGAGTGTACAGTTCAAAGTAATCCCCATATAGATAGCAAAAGGTTACGGAGGACCATAAGGCCGCAAGTTTTACTTTAATGCCTACCTCTTGATTTTTTAACATATTGATTATGGTTTCAGAAGCCGGACCAGGCCTCTTTACTTCCAAGACGCTACGAAACCTTAAATGGTTGCCCAGGGTTTCATTTTAAAGGTGAATTGGTAGTATCCATTTTCACTTTCGTCGATTGTGAGGTTCACTTCCAAATCCAACGGAACGGATGAGTATCCGTTTCTTCGATAAAGCTGATAGCCCATTTCCATACTCCTGGCAACCGCAAAATCGGTGGAGACACTACTAAAAGCCTATTGTGTTTTGTAACTTAACCCCGTTTTGCACCATTGTACTCTTATAAAGTTGTCAATAATGAAAGTCATCGTCGCCATTTTATTTGCCTTTTTAGCATTATACGCATTTGTATTTTTACGCTATCGCCTTTCCTATACTCGAAAAGCGGCAGGGGCCGCTGAAGTACGCTATAACCTTATCGACCTGGGCTACCTCCATCTGTTACGACACGCCTTTGAAACCCTGTTGGGCAACAAGCGGGTTTTCTTAAAAGTGCCTTTTAAGGACCATCTCTTTATTTACGTAAACAAAAAGGACTGGCAGAAATTATGGCCCGAAAGTCCTTTGAAAATGAAAGAGCAGGGCTATACCGTCGTATTTCAATTTGAAGCGACCTACCTCGTTTTTGGCGGTTTGGGGCTTGCCGAAGTGGTTTCCCATAAACAGGTAAAGGACGAGCCGAAAGTATTAAAATAATACCATTTTAACTTTGAAATCGCGCGTATAGAAATTGAATTATTTTTTAGTTGTTCGAGGCAAAAAATCTAAGCATAGCCTTAGCTACGGTTATATCCCCGTTCAAGCCGGGGACAGGCTTTTTAACGAAGAACAGCTGAAAAAGAAACGATTTATTAGTGCTATTTCAAAGTTAAAATGGTATAAGGCCATTCCCAACAGGGTAAAGCCAAGTTCTTACCGCTTTTGCGTAGGATAACGAACTTCCTCCTTTTCGAATGTTGTTTCCCTATTCCGCTATTCGTTCCGATTGTGGCTCGATCTCGTTCAAAACCATTAAATTAGTCCACAACATCGTATATCCATTTTATCGTGTTCGATACCCTTACCAAATACTGGAAATTACATAAGGTTGCCATACTCTTATCGGCTTTGGGTGTTTTGTTGTATGCTTTTTTTGCTTTTCAACTGGTTCGCACCGATTTTCCGAAATTGCTAGGCCTTTTTACGGCGCTGTTCTTTATATACCTCAAGCTCATTCAATTTGAAAAATGGAACCTTAGGTTTTTGGTAGGAATGGGCGTACTGTTCCGGCTGCTATTTTTATTGGCCGAACCAAATTTATCACAAGACTACTTCCGTTTTATCTGGGACGGCGAATTAGCGGCCCAAGGCATCAACCCCTATTTGTATACACCCTATACGTTGATCGCGCAAACCGATGTCCCTATTGCCAATGCCCAGGTATTATACGACGGCATGGGCAGTTTAAGTGCGCGAAACTATAGCAATTATCCTCCCTTTAATCAATTGTTGTTCGCATTGGCCTCTTTATTGGGCGGTAAAACCATTTTTGGCTCCCTTCTTGTCATGCGGACGACGATTATTTTAGCGGATATCGGGATACTCTATTTCGGCCGCAAATTGCTCTTATACCTGAACAAATCGCCACATTTGATTTTTTGGTATTTTTTAAATCCATTGGTCATCATAGAACTTACGGGAAACCTTCACTTCGAAGGGGTTATGCTTTTCTTTTTTGTTTGGGCGCTTTTCCTGACCGCGGTAAAAAAATGGTTGCCCGCAGCAGTGGTCTATGCGATATCGATAGGTGTAAAATTGGTGCCATTGCTTTTCTTACCGCTGGTTCTGAAGTACTTCGGCCTTAAAAAAAGTGTGTTGTTTTATGGTTCGGTCGTCCTTTTTTGCTTTTTAATGGTAGTCCCTTTTTACTCGCCGGAATTCATAACCAACTACTCCAAAACGGTAGGATTGTGGTTTTCGAATTTTGAATTCAATGCCGGCCTCTATAACGGCATCAAATTACTGGCCGTCCAATTCGATGCGAAACCCTGGGAACTCATCAAAACCTATGGAAAAATTACTCCGATCTTAACAATAGCGGTGGTCTTATACTGCACTTTTTTTCGCGATACCAAGAAAATCACCGTTCTTTTGAACGCTATGCTATGGGTGCTGAGTTTTTATTATCTCACCTCCCCGACGGTACATCCGTGGTACCTTATTTTTTTGGTGACCCTTTGTATTTTTACGAGCTTTCGGTTTCCTATCGTTTGGTCTGGTCTGGCGGTATTGAGCTACTTTGCCTATGCCAATGAAACGTTTTCGGAAAACCTGTGGCTGTTGGGATTGGAGTATGCGCTGTTGTTTGGTTATATGGGATATGAAATTATAACAGTCTGGGGCAAAAAAGTGTTTTTTCGCAAAAATTGACAAAGCGGGACGGTCGATTCAATATTATTTGTAAATTTGAAATTCAATGGTATCGCAAACAACATACAATATCCTCTTCATAGCGCTAGATGCGTTCCGTCGTTTTGCGCCCGTTCGCCGTCGCCCGTAAGGGTGTACTTCTATTTTGGAAATAGGTGAGTCCATTTCCGTTTCAAACAAAAAATCGTCTAGTATCAAATTTAAAGTCAGTTTCAATGAAGATTGTCATTGCAAACGAGTCCCATTTTAAGTACGCGAACATCATTTGTGAGACCATTGCCGATTCGGCAAAGGTTCGCGGTACCGGTATCGCAAAACGAACTCCGGAGTATATTATCAAAAAATTGGAAAACGGAAATGCCGTTATCGCTTTGGATGGTGAAACTTTTGCAGGTTTCTGTTATATCGAAGTTTGGGAACACGAACAGTATGTGGCCAATTCCGGTTTGATCGTACATCCCGATTTCAGGGCACAAGGACTTGCCAAAAAGATAAAAAAGAAGGTTTTTGAACTATCGAAACAAAAATTTCCCCACGCCAAAATTTTTGGGATTACCACGGGTTTACCGGTAATGAAAATCAATTATGAGTTGGGATACAAACCCGTTACCTTTTCCGAACTGACCGAAGATCCGGAATTTTGGAAAGGCTGCCAAACCTGTAAAAATTTCGATGTGCTCACAAGAACGGATCAAAAAATGTGCCTGTGCACCGGTATGCTATACGATCCGGAGACCAAAAAAGAAAATAAAAAAGTGAACGGCAAAGCATTTAAAAGACTCAAGAGCATTAAAGAAAGTCTGTTATTGAAGAAGAGGAGTAAAGAGTAGTTAGTGGTTAGTGGTTAGTGGTTAGTGGTTTGGAAAATACAATTTCCCGAGAAAAGCCAGCGACACCGACCTTCACGGTTACCACTGGTTACGAACTACTTTTAACCGATAATGTTCATTGCTAATTGTAAAAAGCAGGAAAACCCTTTTTTTGGGTATAAAACATAAATAATCAATATGGAAAAATTAGTACTGGCTTATAGTGGAGGTTTGGACACCTCTTATTGTGCCAAATACTTATCAAAAGAAAAAGGATTTGAGGTACATGCCGTAAGCGTAAATACGGGAGGCTTCTCCAAAGCGGAGATCGCCGATATCGAAACCAAGGCATTACAACTGGGCGCAAGTACCTATACGTCTATCGATGCCGTGGAAACCTTTTACCAAAAAGTAGTGAAATACCTGATTTTTGGTAACGTGCTCAAGAACAATACCTACCCATTATCGGTAAGTGCCGAACGTATTGTACAGGCCATCGAAATTGTACAACACGCCAAGAGCATAGGAGCCAAATATATCGCGCACGGCAGTACCGGTGCGGGCAACGACCAAGTACGTTTCGATCTTATTTTTCAAACGATCGCCCCGGAAATTACGATCATTACTCCCATTAGGGACGAACAATTGTCGCGGGAAGCGGAAATTACGTACCTGAAAGAAAACGGGGTCGACTACTCTTGGGAAAAGGCCAAATACTCCATTAACAGAGGTCTTTGGGGTACTTCCGTCGGTGGTGAAGAAACCTTGACCTCCGAAAAACCGTTACCGGACAATGCCTATCCCAGTCAACTGAAAGAGAAAGAACCTTCGGAAGTCTCCCTGACCTTCGAAAAAGGGGAATTGGTCGCCTTAAATGGCGTACAGGACACTCCAGTGGCGAATATCGAAAAATTGAATGCGCTTGCCTCCCAATATGCCATAGGTCGCGATATACACGTTGGCGATACCATAATCGGTATCAAGGGCCGGGTGGGTTTTGAGGCTCCTGCCCCCCTGATCATCCTAAAAGCCCACCACTTGTTGGAAAAACACACCCTAACAAAGTGGCAACAATATCAAAAAGAGCAGCAAGGTAATTTTTATGGCATGCTGTTGCACGAGGGCAACTATCTTGATGCGGTAATGCGAAACATAGAGGCCTTTCTTACCGACACCCAAAAAACGGTGAGCGGTACCGTGCATGTAGGGCTGTATCCGTTTCAGTTCCGGTTGAACGGAATTGTTTCGGAACACGACCTTATGAACGCCTCCTTTGGGAGTTATGGGGAAATGAACAAAGGATGGACAGCCGAGGAAGCAAAAGGGTTTATTAAAATCCTATCCAATTCGGGCAAAATTTACAATGATGTAAACCATAACCTTTAATAGCATTTCCGATGTTAAATTACGCAAGTAAATAACCTCGGGGCAAGCCCACGAGGCATTAGAACGAAAATCAATATTGATTTAGACCCAAGCGTCGGAGCATTTTAAATCTCGATTATCGAGTAAAAAGCAGGAATTCAACATCAGAAATGGTGTAAAATCAAAAACGGAAAAAACCATCGTTTCCAAGTTTATAGGAGCAACACCATACATATGATCAGCATAGGAATTATTGGGGGATCGGGATATACCGGAGGGGAACTCATCCGAATTTTATTGCACCATCCCGAGGCGAAAATCGATTTTGTATACAGCACTACGCGAGCAGGAAAACCCTTGACTACGGCACACCCCGATCTTCAAGGCGGCACGGAAATGACGTTTGCCGGCACGGTAAACACCAATGTCGATGTTGTTTTCCTTTGCCTGGGCCACGGAAATTCAACGCAATTTTTAAAGGAACATTCGTTCTCGGCAGCTACAAAGATTATCGACCTTAGCAATGATTTTCGCTTGAAGGCCGACGCCAAGATCGATGATAAAACGTTTGTATACGGATTACCGGAGCTACAACGGTCCGTTATCCGGGAAGCGAACCATATTGCCAATCCCGGTTGCTTTGCCACTGCCATTCAGCTGGCCTTGCTACCGCTGGCCAAAGAACATCTTTTAGGCGAAGAAGTACACGTAAACGCGGTAACCGGTAGTACGGGTGCCGGTGTACGACCAATGGAAACCACCCATTTTAGCTGGAGAAACAATAACGTAAGTTGGTACAAACCCTTTACCCATCAGCATTTGGGGGAAATTGGGGAAAGTTTACGATCGCTACAGCCCAATGCGAGCACTCCCTATTTTTTACCGGTACGCGGCAATTTTGCAAGAGGCATTTTCGCTACCTGTTATACCCGATTTGATGGTAGCGAAGCGGAAGCAAAAGCGCTTTTCGATACCTTTTATAAAAATGCTCCTTTTACCCAACACGTAAACCGACCCATACACTTAAAACAGGTAACCAATACCAACCAATGTCATGTACATGTGCACAAGCACGAGAACGTATTATTGATTACCTCGGCAATCGATAACCTTTTAAAAGGAGCCTCTGGGCAAGCGGTCCAAAACATGAATTTGATGTTCGGCTTTGAAGAAACCATGGGACTGAATCTAAAGGCCAGCCTTTTTTAAAGTAAAACAAGAATATGAAATGAGCATAAGCTTTTAGTTTATTCATTTTCAACAGACGACAAAATTTAAAACACATGAAAATAGCCATTATAGGAACGGGAAATTTGGGACTCTCCATAGCTAAAGGGATTTTGCATAGCGATGGTGCTACCAAAATGTATATGACCAAACGAAACCTTGCGTCCATCAAAAGCTTTGAAAAGTACGGAAACGTCGTGGTCACCACCGATAACAGAGAGGCCGTAAAACAGTCCGACATTCTAATTTTTGCGGTACAACCGGGACATTTTGCTCAAATTTTAGAAGACACCAAAGACCTGTTGACCGAAAACCATGTGGTCATTTCTACCATTACCGGTTTTAGCATCCAAAAAATAGAGACCGTCATCGGCACCGACAATTATATCATACGGAGCATGCCCAACACCGCAATATCGGTCGGCAAATCCATGACCTGTATGTGCTCCAATACCAAAGGAAAAAAGCGGATCGATCTGGCAAAGGCAATTTTCAACCAAATGGGGCACTCTATGGAAGTACCCGAGGAACAAATGCAGGCGGCCACGGTCATCTGTGCCAGTGGCATCGCTTTTTGGATGCGATTGATCCGGGCAACCACCCAAGGCGCCATCCAACTTGGTTTCGACGCACATGAGGCGCAGGAACTTGCCATGCATACCTGTGAGGGGGCCGCGAGTTTATTGATTGAATCGGGCAACCATCCCGAAGAGGAAATCGATCGGGTGACCACTCCGATGGGCTGTACCATAAAGGGATTGAACGAAATGGAGCATCAAGGACTAAGCTCCTCCTTGATCCGCGGTATCGTAGCCTCGTTCGATAAAATAACGGAGTTTAAGAAACAGTGAAATGCAAAACACAACTACACAAATACAATTCTTGATCGCAGGCAATGTTGTTGCGGATGGGTTAAAGGGTTTGGAGTTAGTAGTTAGTAGTTAGTAGTTAGTCAATAGTGTCCGGTTGTAACTAAAAGATTTTCAATTGGTTGCAATTGTCGTTCTTTGAAATTTGAAATTCGTT
>NZ_JBNGOP010000044.1:0-21222 GCF_050589625.1 Maribacter sp. 2-571
TTTTGGTCTTTTCCGGATGTAACTCCAACCCAATTCGGTGCATTCTGTTTTGGATGGCCTTTAGTGTTTGTTCTGCAAAACAGGGAAGCCTTCAAAGTAACCTCCTGCAGCTATAGCTTGAAAATGCTTTATAAGGTAAAATAGTTAAGTTTAGAACGTACATCAAGAAATAATAGTTTCATCTCGCAAATATACATTGCCAGATGGAACAGTTCACTAATACCGATGTTTTTTGGAACGATGTAAAAGCTCCAATGGTTCATTTAAACCTACCATTTATTAGATTTTTCTGCCCGAACTGTGAGAGTTCATTTTCCCATACCTTTCGGTAAACTTTTAAAATCCAACATTAGTCTACTTATAGGGTCGTTTGATCTCTTCGCAACTATTAAATCTATACGTGAATAAATGAACCAAATAAATTTTATATTCTACTCATATTTTTATCATTTTTGAGCCGAATAAGTATTCTAATCGGCTCATGAAATACAATTGGCAACAAAAAGACTGGCCTAATTTTCAATACAAAACCGATGTTATTGAAGATATGCTCTATGATTTTGCGAAACGTACGGGCCGTATCAGTGGCATTTTGGATGGCTTTTCAGAATCCGAGCAGACAGAGGCCACAATCAACCTTATGGTTTCTGAGGCCATAAAGACCTCTGAAATTGAAGGGGAGTACTTGAGCCGAAACGATGTGATGTCGTCCATTCGGAGAAACTTAGGAATTAATCCAGAATTGCCTTTAACAAAAGACAAAAGAGCAGAAGGGGTGGCTGAATTGATGGTGGCCGTCCGCAATGATTTTCTAAAACCCTTAACGAATCAAACGCTGTTCAATTGGCATTCCATGTTGATGAAAGGCAACACCCAAATTCAAATTCAACAATGGCGTACCCACATAGAACCTATGCAAATTGTAGCAGGAGGTATTGGCAGGGAAATAGTCCATTTTGAAGCGCTACCATCAAAAAGAGTTTCCGCAGAAATGGATGGATTTATCAAATGGTTTAATACATCTCAAACCGAAATCAAGAAACCAATTTTGAGAGCTGCCGTTGCCCATCTCTATTTCGAATCCATACACCCTTTTGAAGATGGCAATGGAAGAATCGGCCGAGCTGTTGCGGAAAAAGCACTTTCCCAAAGTATTGGCCGTCCTGTTTTGTTTAGTCTTTCCAAATCCATCGAAAGCAATAAGAACAATTATTATGATGCTCTAAAAGCCGCTCAACGTTCCAACGAAATTACCGATTGGATAAATTATTTTGTTGGAACTGTTCTCGATGCTCAAATAGATGCAGCACAAGAAATCGAGTTTACCTTAAAGAAAACCAAGTTCTTCGACCAACATAAAAGCGAACTCAACGAAAGACAACAAAAAGTAGTCCGTAGAATGTTGGAAGAAGGCTATCAAGGTTTTGAGGGAGGAATGAACGCTAGAAAATATATTTCCATTGCCAACACATCAAAGGCGACCGCCACGAGGGATTTACAAGACTTGGTGGCGAAGGATATTTTTAGATCCATTGGAGGAGGTCGCAGTACGAAATACGAAATCACTATTTGATTTCGTATTTCCGAGGGGTGCAACGAAACTTTGCACTGTTGTAGCAAAAAAGCAGCAACCAAACCAGTAGAAAAAAGCCTTCCATTTCTTGAAGGTCTTCCATTATTTCACTTCCGGACGGCCCAGAGGCATCGGGGAAACCCGCGCTGCCCTTATAAAAATCTTGTGCTGTCCAAAACGTTCGCAAACAAAAAAAGCACCCAATATGCATTGAGTGCTTTTAGCGGTCCGGACGGGACTCGAACCCGCGACCCCCTGCGTGACAGGCAGGTATTCTAACCAACTGAACTACCGAACCGTGGCGTTTAGCGGATGCAAATATACACCCCTAAATCTATTGCGCAAACTATTTCGTTCAAAAAAACGATATCGTCAGAGAAATTTTTGCCGTTCCACCAAATAGGTATTCAAAATCCTGGAAAAATCCGCTCGAACATCTACCTCAACGTATTTTATACGGTACTGGCCACATTTCTGTTTTAACGCATCAAAGTAGGCAGAAACACTTTTCTCATAGGCTTCTTTTACATTTTCCGAATACAGATCGATATGCTCTCCCGTTTCCACATCTACAAATCGCTTGGGCGTATTTTCGAAATCGAAATGCAATTCGGTCGTTTTATCCATCAAATGAAAAAGCACTACCTCATGCTTGTTGTACTTTAAATGGCGGAGCGCATCAAAAAGTTTTTCGTCATCGGTAGCGGTCTGAAACATGTCGGTAAACAAGAATACCAAACTGCGCCGTTTCATTTTTTCCGCGATCAGGTGCAAATGTTCATAGGTTTCCGTAGCCTTTGCAGGGGAAACATCGGAAGAAATCTCACTCAGTTTGGACAATAGCATCTGATGGTGGCGCTCGCTTCCTTTCTCGGAGGTATAAAAATGATAGGCATCCGAATAGACGCTCAGTCCCACCGCATCGCGTTGCCGTTTTAAAATGTTCATTAGGGCCGAAATGGCCAGCACCCCAAAACCGATCTTGTTCAAGTTATCGATTCCCTGTTGCTGTAGCTCGGGATAGTACATAGAAGCGGAGCTGTCCAAAATCATATGACACCGAAGGTTGGTCTCTTCCTCATACCTTTTGGTATACAGCTTACCCGTTTTGGCAAAGAGCTTCCAATCGATATGTTTTGTGCTCTCGCCGGGGTTGTAGATCTTGTGTTCCGCAAACTCGGCCGAAAAACCATGGAACGGGCTCTTATGGATACCACTGATAAAACCTTCGACCACTTGATGCGCCAAAAGTTCCAAATTTTGGAAAAGGGACGATTTGTTTAATTCTGATTGCAGATCCATGTGACGGCTGTGAGCAACTAAGATAGCGAACCCCTTTTATTATACCGGTATGTAACGGGTAAAATCAGTGTTTTAGGTATTACAATGGCCCCTTAAAGGCTTTTTGAAAAACAAAAAAGGTCCGACAACCAGTGCCGGACCTTTATTTGATGAAGTGATTTAATCTTTCTGTTTGGAACCGAAAATAAAAGCTTTTGTAACCTGATGAAGCTATTTTTTAATGGCAAAGTCAGGGTGCAAAATGTGTTATTTGTAGGTAAAAGAAAAAGCTTAAAACGCTTCAATAAAATCAATGTGTTACAACGCTGCGTCTATAGCGTCGGTATATACTTTCTTGGGAGAAACGCCGACTTGTCGGTTGATGATCTCTCCATTTTTGAAAACCAATACGGTAGGGATGTTCCGCACCCCGTACTTGGCCGCAAATTCCTGATTGGCGTCCACATCTACTTTTCCGACTACGGCCTTACCTTCGTACTCATTGCTTACCTCATCGATGATAGGTCCTACCATTCTACAGGGTCCGCACCATGCCGCCCAAAAATCTACTACTACCGGTTTATCACTTTGCAACACTACCTCGTCAAAAGTAGCATCTGTTATTTCTAATGCCATTTTATTATCTTTTAATATTACGCAAATTTAGTCAAATATTTACCGTTTTCCTTACGCCCCGAACATACGTATTGCCTATGGCGTTATTGGTAATGACTATCTCTACAACGTACACTTCCACTCATTCGTATATTCCGATCAAATGCGTCCTTACCTGCACGGCGGTTCCCGTGCTATCCTTCCCTACGGCGATGCGCATCGATTTGGAGTCGAGCATGGGCATGTGACAGGAAACACAATCGGTACCCATCCCTGTTTCCCTATTTTTTTTCTCGGTGCAGCCCGCTATATTTTTGTTCGCCATATGGCAGCCCATACATTTTTCGTTGAACATTGCCGTAGCACCACGTTGTGGTTTATGCGGGTCATGGCAAGTGGTGCAACGCATCGTTTCGGTTTTTTCGAAACAGGCACTGGCCTTTAACAATCCATACTGGTTGCCGTGCACATCCAGCGTACGGGGTTCTTTTAGAACCGTTTCGTCCACGATTGAAAAATGGGAAAGGGTATCGCCCGGCAAAAAAGCAAAAGCCGGTTTTTTTGGAGTTCGAATTCCGGAATGGCATAGCGCACAGGCATCCAAGCGTTGTTGTTGCGTAAAATCATCATAGGTTTTCATTGCAAAAGGGTGTTGTTCCTCCGGGTTTTCCCGATGCAAGTTCACATGCCGTTCCGAGGGACCGTGACAACGCTCGCAATCGACCCCGTATAGGATTTCATCCTTTTTAAACGTATTGCCCATACCATAAAGCGTGGTGCTCTTTGCAAAGGTTACATGGCACTCCAGACACGAACTGTTCACGGGCCTGGCATCTGCAAAACGGTCTTGGGACATCCCCGGGCTGTTGGTCCATTCATCCGTAGGGGCATAATAGGATACCTGAAGCTGGTATAACGCATCGCCATCCCATTTTAAATAGGTTTGCCCCTTGGTTCCCGAACCGATGACCACCCCTAAGGTATCCGAAGCGATCTGTTTTTTTTCTTTGAGCAAGAACGATTGTTGATATGCCCCATTCCGATCGGAAACCAGTTCAAAACCTAGGGAATCGTTCAAACGATAGTGGTTTTTGCCTTTTTCAAAATTTCCGTGAACGTTCTTTTGATCTGCTTTGGCGGAAGTACCGTAGTGTGCCGTTTTTATATGCGTTTCATAAATATCGCTATGGCATTCCTTACAACTTTCGGACCCCACATAGCCTTGTCCGTTTTTATGATAGGTAATCGGTTCAATGGCAACATAACCCTTGTCCGGGGAGTTTTCCTTGCAGGAGAAAATACCTGTACCGACAACGACCAAGAGCACGACCAGACCATAAGCCGCTTCGGGTATCGACTTGAAAAAATACCCGATGATGCCCCTTGGTCCCATGTTCCGGTGGTGATTCTGGTTCAATTCAGCTTATAATGGACTTCTTGCTCCTTTAGGGTGTGCAACAACTCGCTGGTAATCTGAACTTTTTGTTTTCTACTGGACAGATTCACTTTTATCTCTTCTTCCATTTCATACACTACGAAGTTAAGCGGATGGTTCCCCTTATGCATAACCAGGGTATCCTTGAGCCGATGAATGCCCGCTTCCTCCAATTTGTCGATGTTCAGTTTTATGGTCAGTTTTTTGGCGTAGGCTTCCATAACCTCCTGTAGCAACATAAAACTATTGAACTGTATTCTGGGATCTCCTTTTTTACCGGTATCCCGATTCACCCAACCGTCCTTGATAAATATTTTGATGTAAGCAAAGGAGTTGATCATTAAAAAATGTCGGAATTTTAGATATTCCTCGCCAAAAATCCGAAACTCGAAAGAGTCGGTATAATCTTCCATAGTAAAGGCGGCCCACCCTTTGCCATTTTTGGAGACCCTATGTTGCACATCGGTAATGACCCCTGCAAAGGACAGCTCGCGGTTCACATAGTTTTCCAAAGTGTTCACATGGGAAACGGTGGCATTGCAGAAGGCTTTGATTTCGGTAGTAAAATCGTCCAATGGGTGACCGGAAATGTAAATGCCCACGACTTCTTTTTCGCGGCGCAATTTTTCCATGGTTCCCCAAGTCTCGCAGGGTGGAACGATCGGTTCGGGAATCTGCGCCTCACTGACACCGCCGAACATATCCATTTGGGAGCTGTTCTTGTTTTCTTGAAATTTGGCCGCCGATTTGATCACTTTTTCCAAAAAGGTGATGCCATCGCCCTCATCATGGAAATACTGTGCCCTATGGGTGGTTCCAAAGGAGTCGAACCCACCGGCAACGGCCAGGTTCTCAAATGCCTTTTTGTTCGCCGCCCTAAGGTCGATCCGTTTGGCCAGGTCGAATACACTGCGATAGGGACCTTCCTTTTTGCGGTTCTCCACAATGGTCTCCACCGCCGAGCGCCCTACCCCTTTAATGGCGCCCATACCGAAACGTACCGCTCCCTCTTGATTTACCGCAAACTTATAGTACGATTCGTTTACGTCGGGCCCCAGAACTTCAAGCCCCATACGCTTACATTCCTCCATAAAAAAGGTCACCTGCTTGATATCGTTCATATTGTTGCTCAATACCGCGGCCATATATTCGGCAGGATAATGGGCCTTTAAATAGGCCGTTTGATAGGCGATATAGGCGTAACAGGTAGAATGGCTTTTATTGAAGGCGTAGGAGGCAAAGGCCTCCCAATCCTTCCAAATTTTTTCCAATACTTCCCTTGGATGTCCCTTCTTTTCGCCACCATCCAAAAACTGGGGTTTCAACTTTTGAAGTAGGGCGAATATCTTTTTCCCCATGGCCTTTCGAAGTACATCGGCATCACCTTTTGAAAAACCGGCCAGTTTTTGGGACAACAGCATCACCTGCTCTTGGTAAACGGTAATCCCATAGGTTTCGCTAAGGTACTCCTCCATATCGGGGAGGTCGTAGGTAATTTCCTCGCTGCCATGCTTTCGCGCGATAAAGCTTGGAATATACTCCATTGGTCCCGGTCGATATAGGGCGTTCATGGCGATCAGATCATCAAAAACGGTAGGTTTCAGATCCTTCATGTGCTTTTGCATCCCGGGGGATTCGTACTGAAAAATCCCTACCGTATCCCCACGTTGAAAGAGTTCATAAGTCTCTTCATCATCCAACGGAAAATCGTCGGGAACTAGGGTTATCCCGTGCTTGGCCTTTACAATTTTTACGGTATCCTTGATAAGGGTAAGGGTCTTCAATCCCAAAAAATCCATTTTCAGGAGCCCGGCACTTTCCACTACGGAGTTATCGAACTGGGTGACGTAAAGATCGGAATCCTTTGCCGTGGCAACGGGCACGAAGTTGGTAATGTCGTCCGGGGTAATGATAACACCGCAGGCATGTATCCCGGTATTTCGAACGGAACCCTCCAGGGTTCTGGCCATTTTAAGGGTCTGGCCCTCTAGATCGTCCCCTTCCGAAATATTGAGGAGTTGGTGCACCTTCTCCAAGTCATCGGCGCGAAATTTTTTCTTGAGGTCGGTATCCGAAACGCCAAAAATTTTCCCGAGCTTCGACATGTTCGGTATCAGTTTCGCTATGCGGTCGGCATCGCCCAAGGGCAGGTCCAATACCCGTGCCGTATCTCGTATGGAGGATTTTGCGGCCATGGTCCCGTAGGTAATGATCTGCGCTACTTGGTTGGCGCCATACTTATCGATAACATAATCCATAACCCTACCGCGGCCCTCATCATCAAAATCGATATCGATATCGGGCATGGACACCCGATCCGGATTTAAAAATCGCTCAAAAAGCAGATCGTACTTCAAGGGGTCGATATTGGTAATGGTCAGGCAATACGCCACCACGGAGCCTGCGGCCGAACCCCTTCCCGGCCCTACCGAAACATCCATATTACGTGCCTCGCGAATAAAATCCTCCACAATCAAAAAGTAGCCGGGATAGCCGGAATTTTCAATGGTTTTTAGTTCGAAGTCGATACGTTCGGTAATTTCGGGCGTTATTTCCCCATACCGTACTTTTGCCCCCTCATAGGTAATATGCCTTAAGTACGCATTTTCGCCCCGTTTGCCGCCGTCCACATCATCCTCGGCCACTTTAAAGCTGTCGGGGATATCGAATTTGGGAAGCAGTACATCCCTTGCAAGTTCATAGGGCGTTACCTTGGCGACGATCTCCTGAATCGTCAGAACGGATTCGGGCAGATCCTGAAAGAGTGCCTTCATCGCTTCTTGCGACTTAAAATAGTATTCCTGGTTCGGGAGACCATAGCGATAGCCACGCCCCCTACCGATCGGAGTGGCCTGTTTTTCGCCATCCTTTACGCACAACAGAATGTCATGGGCCTCGGCATCCTCCTTGCTACAATAATAGGTGTTGTTGGTCGCCACCATTTTTACCTGGTGCTTTTTTGAAAAATCGATAAGCACTTGGTTCACCCGATCTTCATCTTCCTGACCGTGCCGCATAATTTCGATGTACAGGTCATCGCCGAACTGGTCCTTCCACCATAATAGGGCTTCCTCTGCCTGGTGTTCCCCTACATTCAATATTTTTCCGGGTACTTCGCCATAGAGGTTTCCCGTAAGTACGATGATGTCCTCCTTATACCTTTCGACGATTCCCCTATCGATCCTGGGTACATAATAGAACCCATCGGTATAGGCAAGCGAGGACATTTTCGCAAGGTTATGATAGCCATTTTTGTTTTTGGCCAACAACACAATCTGATAACCGTAGTCCTTTACACTTTTATTGGCATGATCATCGCAAACAAAAAACTCACAACCGATGATCGGGGTAATTTCTTTGGCCGTTGCCTCCCTGCCTTCCTCTAAGGCCTCTGCATTTTCGGCACGTACTTTTTTATTGTGCGCCCCTATCTCCTTCACAAAATGAAAGGCCCCCATCATGTTGGCATGATCGGTCAGGGCCACTGCCGGCATTTGGTTCTCCGCCGCCGACTTTACCAATGCCTTAATGTTGATGGTCGACTGCAATACCGAAAATTGGGAGTGGTTGTGCAAGTGAACAAATTCGGCCTCCTCCAAGGAGGCAATATTTTTGGATATTTCTTCTTCCGAAATACCGCCCGTATCCTTATCCCACAGTTGGTCCGCAATTTTTTTGGACGCTTTTTTTAGATTGATGTGCTTTAGCCCGATCAATGCTATTTCCTGGGGATTTGCCTCGGAAAAATTTTGAAAATAGTGTGGTTGCACATCCAATTGCTCCGCTGTATAATGGCGAAGTCGGACCAGTTCCAGAAAACAACGGGTGGTGGCCTCTACATCGGCCGTGGCATTATGTGCTTCCGCAAAGGGCTCCTTAAAAAGGTGCTCGTGAAGCTCCGTCAGGGTCGGCAGTTTAAACTTCCCGCCCCGACCTCCGGGTATTTGGCACAACAAGGCCGTTTCCTCGGTACAGGTATCGAGAACGGGCAGTTCTTGCAGCGGGTTTGCAATACCCATCCGATGGAACTCCGCTCCCATAATGTTAAGATCAAAACCCACATTTTGCCCCACCACGAACTTGGTCCGTGCCATGGCCTCATTAAATTTCTCCAGCACCGTTAACAACGGCAACCCCTCGGCCTCGGCGAGCGCCGTGGAAATTCCGTGGATCTGCTCGGCATCATATGGGATATTAAATCCGTCGGGGCGCACCAAATAATCTTGATGCTCCACTACGTTTCCCATACCGTCGTGCAATTGCCAAGCGATCTGGATGCATCGCGGCCAGTTGTCGGTATCGGTGATAGGGGCGTTCCATCGCTTGGGCAGGCCAGTGGTTTCTGTGTCAAAAATCAAGTACATCCGAGTCGGTTTTGTTACTGAAAAAAGAAGCCCTTAAAAGTAAACAAACGCCCCTCTTTTCAAAAGAAGAGTTGTAAAGAGTTATCAACGCAAAAAACCGAATGCGGTGCATTCGGTTTTTTGTAGTATTGCTTGCGTGTAATTCCCTAGGAGACCAAGCTTTCAAATCGTTTTGCTTTTTCCAAGCCGGCCTGTATGGCATCCCGCTGTTTGATCAGCAAACGTTCTGTTGATTTTGGTAATAGGAGGGCATCTTCCCATAATATTTCCTCATATGCCTCCATCGTGGCTTTTTCACCGCGCACTACTTCTTCCAACATTTTCTCTTCTTCATTGGTGGATAGTGTTGCGGTCAAATTCATCCACGTTCTATGCAAATCCCCTTTTATACTGCCGTCCCGTTCGGCCAACTGTCCAAAACTTCCAATTTCGGTCTTCAGTTCATGCCCAAAATTATAACGCTGGCGTACTCGGTCGCCGAAGAAATCCTTTAACGCAGGGTTGGTTACGTTGTCCTGCGCCAATCGATAGCCTTTTTCGGCATCGTAGGCTTTCTCCAATAAATTGTTCAACTTGTTTGAAACTTTCTCAGAATACTTCATTTTATCTCTTATCATTAAGTTAATAACGGTCATTGTTTATCAATGACAACCACTTTTAATATACAATAAAACCACGAAAAACCTAATAAATACGGGGGTTTATAATAAACTTAACGTCCTGTGCGACAAATGTTAAAAAAATTAATATCCTACTCCGCATTATTTAAATGAAGTGATGGATTGTAACATCGAAATAGAAATACTATATTTGCATCCGCTTAAAGAAAAGCGAATGTTTAGAATTAATAATCGAGGGTCGGGCACCCTACAAAATTAATGTGATATGCCAGTTAAGATTAGATTACAGAGACACGGAAAAAAAGGAAAACCATTTTACTGGATCGTTGCGGCGGACAGTCGTTCAAAAAGAGATGGGAAATTCTTGGAAAAGTTGGGAATCTACAACCCAAACACCAATCCAGCTACAATAGAACTTAACGTAGACAGTTCCGTACAGTGGTTGCACAATGGAGCGCAGCCTACCGATACCGCCAGAAACATTTTGTCGTACAAAGGGGTGATGATGAAAAAGCACTTGTTGGGCGGGGTTAAAAAAGGCGCTTTTACCGCTGAGGAAGCCGAAGAGAAGTTTAACGCCTGGTTGGAAGAGAAAGAAGGCCGAATCGCTTCAAAAGTAGGTGGTTTGGACCAAGCCAAGCAAGAAGCGCGAGCTGCTGCGTTGAAAGCTGAAAAGGAAGTTAGCGACAAGCGCGCTTTGGCGGCCGTTGGAGAAGAAGCACCCGCCGAAGAAGCAGTAGCCGAAGCGACCGACATTGTTGTTGAAGAAGCGGCACCGGCAACCGAGGAAGCACCAGCGGATAACGTTGAAGCTTCCAGCGAAGAGGAATAAATACGTTTGAAACGATGCGAAAAGAAGATTGCTTCTATCTCGGTAAAATCGTTTCGAAGTTTAGTTATAAGGGTGAGGTACTCGTGAAATTGGATACCGACGACCCCGAAGCATATGAAGAAATGGAATCGGTTTTTGTTTCGGTACGAAACAATCTGGTTCCATTTTTTATTAAACAATGTCGGCTACACAAATCGGCCCTGCTCCGTATCGATTTTGAGGAGATTCAAAACGAGGACGATGCCGACAGGATAATGGGAAGCGAGCTTTTTCTCCCACTTTCCTTTCTCCCAGCCTTAGAAGGAAACAAATTCTATTTTCATGAGGTGATCGGCTTTACGGTGACCGACACCGAACATGGAAACATTGGTACCATTACCGGTGTGAACGACACTACTTCACAAGCTCTGTTCGAAATAGAAAAAGACGGAAAACAATTGCTCGTACCCATAACCGATGCCATTATCGTTATGGTAGATCGCCAGGAAAAGACCATACGGGTAACGACCCCTGAGGGGTTGGTGGCCCTTTATCTCGAATAGATCAAAATCTGTTTCCATCGGCCTTTGAATCCACGCGTAACACAACACGCGTACGGAACGTATTGATTAATTGAAAAATGCCTGAAAAAGGAACTTGCAGCATGTTCCGTAAAACAACCCTTTTTTTATCGTTCGGCTTTCTATTATCTTTAGAACACAGAATTTTTACCGGGTAACCAATCGAACATCCATGCGCAACACCATATTGTTTTTTGCTTTCCTCTTCTTCGTTGTGTGCAAGGCGCAACAGCAAAACCTTGGGACTAAGGCTTCGGAGCGTCCGCCCAACATTGTATTGATCTTTACCGATGACCAAGGATATCGGGACGTTGGGGTTTTTGGCGCCCAGGACATTGCTACCCCAAACCTAGATCAAATGGCCGCGGACGGAATAAAGCTGACCAGCTATTACGCGGCACAAGCGGTATGTTCGGCATCCCGGGCGGGAATCCTTACCGGATGTTATCCCAATCGCATCGGCATACATAGTGCTATGATGCCCAATAGTAACAAGGGAATCCACCCGGATGAAACCACCTTGGCCGAAATGCTAAAACAAAAAGGATACCGTACCGGAATATTTGGCAAATGGCATCTTGGCGACCATCCGGATTTTCTACCGACGAAAAACGGTTTTGACGAATGGGTCGGAATACCCTATTCCAACGATATGTGGCCCTTGCATCCCCAACAAGGTTCCGTTTTCGACTTTGACCCGCTTCCACTGTTCAAAAATGAGAAGGTCATCGACACGTTAACCAACCAAACACACCTGACCACGCTCATTACCGAACATAGCGTCGATTTTATTGACCGCAACAAAGCACATCCCTTTTTCCTGTACGTGCCGCACCCGCAACCCCACGTTCCCCTTTTTGTTTCCGACAAGTTCAAAGGAAAATCCGATCGGGGACGCTATGGCGACGTTATTATGGAAATTGACTGGTCCGTAGGTGAAATTCTGAACGCTTTGAGAAAAAACGGCCTTGAAGAAAATACCATTGTCATCTTTACCTCCGACAACGGACCTTGGCTTGCCTATGGGAACCATGCCGGAAGCGCTTTACCCTTCCGGGAAGGAAAGGGCACCGCCTGGGAAGGAGGACAACGCGAACCCTTTATCATGCGGTATCCGGGGCAACTACCCGAAGGAACGGTAATTGATGTACCCGTAATGGCCATCGACCTTTTACCGACCATCGCAGAAATCGTCGATGCCGAATTACCCCAAAAGATTATCGACGGGAAAAGTGTTTGGAGTATTCTAAAAGGACAACAACGCAAAAGCGCACAAGAGGCATATTTCTTTTACTACCGGGTTAACGAACTGTTCGGGGTACGGTACGGAAAATGGAAATTGTATTTTCCCCACACCTATAGAACCATGGACGGACAAGCACCTGGAAAAGATGGCATTCCGGGAAAGTACAAAATGATAGACCTTTCGGAAATTGAATTGTACGATGTAACGATAGACCCGAGTGAAACTACCAATGTGGCAAAAGAATACCCCAAAATCGTAGCGAAAATAAAGACCCTTGCCGATACCATGCGTTCCCGGCTCGGGGATTCGCTTACCGGAACGGAAGGATCCGAAACACGTGCCCCGGGCATCGTAGCAGAAAAATGATACTATTTTAACGTTGAAATGGTAAATCGTCCTGGGCTAACAAAAACTATCGTAGCACTTTTCCATGAAACCATTCGTCTTCAAACAATTTAGCATACAACAAGAGCGCTGTGCCATGAAAGTAGGTACGGACGGGGTTTTACTGGGCGCCTGGGCGACGGTAACCCAAAACCCGCTCAACATACTGGATATCGGCGCTGGCACGGGACTTATTTCCCTTATGCTCGCCCAACGCAGTACGGCCGAAAACATTGAGGCCATTGAAATAGAAGAAAATGCCTATGAACAGTGCGTAGAAAACTTTGAGGCCTCGCCATGGGCCGATCGCTTGTTCTGTTATCACGCGGGCCTGGACGAGTTTGTTGCGGAAATGGAGGACCAATACGACCTAATCGTATCGAACCCTCCGTTTTATTCCGAAACCACGGAAAACGAAAAAACGGCCAGGAACCGGGCCAGGCAGACCGCCTATCTACCGTTCGGGGAACTACTGGAAGCAGTTGGGGAACTCCTTGCGCCCAAGGGAGCTTTTGCAACGATACTGCCATACGCGGAAGAAAAAAAGTTCATCGCTTTGGCGGCATCCCACCGTCTTTTTCCAAAACGCATTATGAGGGTAAGGGGAAACCCTACTACCAAATTAAAACGCAGTCTTATCGAATTCACCAAATCCGAAAGCACCCCTACCGAAACCGAACTGACCATTGAAATAAAGCGGCACGAGTATACGTTAGCATACCAAGAACTGACTAAAGACTTTTATTTAAAAATGTAACTTTACTGCGATATACTGTTATATTTTTCTATTTATCTTTGATAAAAAATTGGCATGAAACAAGACCTCTTCGAATCTCCGGATTACTATCTTTTAGACGATTTATTGAGCGAGGAGCACCTCCTTGTCCGCGATGCTGCGCGACAATGGGTGAAGCGGGACGTTTCCCCTATCATAGAAGCGTATGCCCAAAAAGCGGAGTTTCCAAAGCAGATCGTAAGCGGTTTGGCGGAAATAGGTGCTTTTGGACCATATATTCCCGAAACCTATGGTGGAGCAGGCCTGGATCAGATCAGTTACGGCCTAATCATGCAAGAGATCGAGCGTGGCGATAGCGGCGTGCGTTCCACCGCCTCCGTACAGTCGTCATTGGTCATGTACCCAATCTACACCTATGGCAACGAAGAACAACGCCAAAAATACCTTCCCAAACTAGCTTCCGGCGAATGGATGGGATCCTTTGGACTAACGGAACCCGACCATGGATCGAACCCGGGAGGCATGACCACCAATTTTAAGGACAAGGGCGACCACTATCTTTTGAACGGTGCCAAACTATGGATATCGAACGCACCATTTTGTGATGTGGCGGTCGTATGGGCCAAAAATGAGGAAGGGCGCATACACGGTTTGATCGTTGAACGGGGCATGGAAGGCTTTTCCACACCGGAAACACATAACAAATGGTCGCTACGGGCATCGGCCACGGGAGAACTGTTGTTCGATAACGTAAAAGTACCAAAAGAAAACCTGCTCCCCAAAAAAAATGGATTGGGCGCTCCACTCGGCTGTTTGGACTCCGCACGCTACGGAATTGCTTGGGGCGCCATTGGTGCGGCCATGGACTGTTATGATACGGCACTGCGCTACGCCCAAGAACGGGTACAGTTCGGCAAACCCATAGCGGCCTTTCAGCTACAACAAAAAAAGTTGGCCGAAATGATTACCGAAATTACAAAGGCCCAATTGTTGGCCTTCCGTTTGGGGCAACTAAAAAACGAAGGAAAAGCATCGACCGCGCAAATTTCTATGGCCAAGCGCAACAATGTGGCCATGGCGCTGAACATTGCCCGAGAATCCCGTCAGATACTGGGAGGAATGGGCATTACCGGCGAATATAGTATTATGCGCCACATGATGAACTTGGAAAGTGTGGTTACGTACGAAGGCACCCACGACATTCATCTATTGATTACCGGTGCCGATATTACCGGGCACCAGGCATTCAAATAAGTATTCTGACGGAACGGAAAGCGAGCGCTCCAAAAGTTTCAAAAACAACTGCTAAAAAGGGCCGCAAAACCTGCTATTTTTTTATTAGGAACAGCTTTACACGCGCTTGTGCCTTACTTTGAGTATTCCCGGTTATGACCGAACCATAAAAATCAATACCTTTCTAGAGATTATAATTATAGCATGCCGTATATGAAATATGTATTTGTGTTTCTTTTTGTTTTCCTGAGCTCGTGTAAAAACGATAACACCAAAACACCGCCTAAGGAAATTCCCGTATCGCAAAACGTAAAAGTGGCGAAACCGGATTTCACCACCCCCGACGTACTTTTGGGCGATCTGTTCACTGCCGTACAATTGGGAGAAATCTTTCCCGATAGCAAAACCTTTGTAGATTGCACCGCAAAATTCCCCTACGAAGAAATACGTTCCAATTATCGGCAACAAAAGGACCGAGCGGATTTCGACCTTAAACGGTTTGTGGAAGCACATTTTGATATGCCCCCTTCCATATCCTCCGATTTTAAGTACTATCCGGAGCGATCGGCCGTTGAACACGTAAATGCGCTTTGGCCAGTATTGCAGCGGGCCTCCGACAGCGTTCGCGAAGGGAGCTCCCTAATTCCGTTACCCAACCCCTATGTCGTTCCGGGAGGCCGCTTCCGCGAAGTATATTACTGGGACAGTTATTTTACCATGCTGGGACTGGTAGAAAGTGATGCGTTCGACCTGATTACGGACATGTTGGACAATTTTGCGCATCTGATCGAAACGGTAGGCCATATTCCCAACGGAAATAGGACCTACTACATCACCCGCTCCCAACCTCCTTTTTTTTCGGAAATGGTAAAGTTGCTTGCCGCGCATCAAGGCGATTCCGTTTATACGACATACCGGGAAGCCTTAAAAAAGGAATACGCCTTTTGGATGGCCGGAAGTCAGACTGCGGATAAGCCCGTAAAGCACTGTGTCCCCACACCCCGAGGTATCATGAACCGCTATTATGATACCGGTGACGGACCGCGACAGGAATCGTATCGTGAAGATTTTTTACAGATAGAAAAAGTGAACGGCGGTAAAAAAATGTATCGCGACTTAAGATCTGGCGCGGCTTCGGGCTGGGATTATTCCTCACGATGGTTCGGGGATAAAGCCTCTATAGAGACCATAGAAACCACGGACATCATTCCCCTAGACCTTAACGCATTGCTTTATGGGCTGGAAGAGGTCTTGATGAAGTGCTATGCCGACGATAGCACTTATGTTAGCACGCTAGAAAAGCGAATGAGCGATAGGGTCGTTTTCTTCGAAAACTACTGCTGGAACGCTGAAGACGGTGTATATGAGGACTTTAACTGGGTACAGCAAAAAAGGACCGGGGTCAAATCCTTGGCCATGGTATATCCGTTGTTCTTTAAAATGGCCTCTCAAGAACAGGCTGACGCCATCGCCGACTACATTAAAATACATTTTTTAAAACCCGGGGGAGTAATCACTACCTTGAACACTACCGGTGAACAGTGGGATGCACCCAACGGTTGGGCACCATTACAATGGATGACGGTTATCGGTTTAAAAAATTATGGCCATCAGGAACTGGCAACGACCATTGCCGAACGATGGGTGACCCTTAATGAAAAGGTGTACCGCAATACCGGAAAGTTCGTAGAAAAATATAATGTAGAGGACATGGCACTCAAGGCCGGTGGCGGAGAATATCCGGTACAAGATGGTTTTGGATGGAGCAACGGTGTTTATTTGGCGCTAAAGGCGCAGCTCGCAGAAAATTAATTGCGGTCGTAGGTCAGCGTAATTTCATCATCGGACAACAAGGGATCGTCCTCGGAAACCAATGTAAGCACATCGCCGTCTATGGAGTAACGGTATTCCTCGTCATTGGAAAGGGTAATCAAATTACCGTTAACGGTATAATTGCCTCCCGCTCCAATTAAAAACTGATACGGCCCCTCATTGGTAACGATCAGGGTACTTCCCTCGAAAGCCAGTTTGTGGTTGCTAAATTCGATATCGTCCGGAAAAAAACAGAAGCAGCTGACATCTGCGAGCGCCCATTGCCCTTCCAACTCTACATTGACCACATCATCGTTATCCTTGGAACATGACGTAAGACAAGCGATCAATGCTACTATGATGCCTATTCGTTTCATTTTGGTGGTTACTTATAAAAGGATAACGTAAAATTAGAACATGGCGTATACAACACCCCTACTTTAATTGTTAAAACTTAAAGGAGAAATCGGTTCAGGCATCAAAAAAGGGACAACTCACCACAAGAATCATCGCTTTCACATCATTTGTTTTGGCAACAGCCCACATCGTCGTATGTTTACCATGTAATAAAAACGAAATAAATTTTTTCATTTTCATATAGTGTTCTCGTAAAGGAGCCCATCTGACAAAGATTGGGCTCTATTTAGTTTTGTACCTATTGTCCATTAAAATGTTTCTACCGCATACGGCATCTTCAGACACCATGGAATGTCCGGGCCGCTGTCTATGGTCATAAAGGCCAATACAACGATAACGGGTACCGTTCCAAGTTAAAAAGTGGCTTTCGCGCGCAGCAATTGTTTGGCAACATGCCAGAAGTTAATAGAGGCAGGGTTCGGTTGTAAGGGGTTCTTAGGATTTTCAACATAAGAGCTCACCAATAACAACAGGTATTGTAATTGATGTTTGGTTCCCATAAAATTTTCAAAGGCCATTTCCCAGTCGTCGAATTCCCGGGTTTCGATATGGCCGTGGGAAAGAATTTCGATATCGGTGTGCATATCGCTTTCCTTTATTTTATCGAAAAGACGAAGTACCTTTATTTGGTTCCCTTCCAGATACTGTAAAAACGCTCCCTCATAAAACAATAAACATCCTGTAATGTCATTTGATCGGTTGTAGGATCTGGCGGCTTCCAACATTTGCTGCACGGCATCCTGGGAAATTCCCAAACGTGCTTTTGAACGATAAACTAGATTGAACATGTGGGATAGTGGTTAAGATGCTTCGTTTAAAGATAATAATTTATGGTTAAACACAATTTAAAAATGTAGTATTATTCCTTATGTTTTAGGCTTTTGATAAAATAAGTCTCTATTGGCTGTCTTCATTTCGGCATAACGCGGGTCGGCAACATAGTCTTCCTTCCTCATCTTCAACACCTCTATACTTAAAAATCCGAACTCGCTTACCACTTTACCATAAAAACGGTACACACCCTTTCCCCTAAAAAAGTACTTTTTGGCCACCGGAGGAAAAAGTACCGTATCGAAAACTTCGCCATGCTGATCGACCAGTGTTGCAAAATGCATTTTTTTGCCATTGTGGGTCTTGGTGTTTTTCACGGTAACCAAATAGCCATAGATGTCGATATACTTATCCAGAAATTTATCCAAGTCCTTGCTCCCGTTACCATTTTTTGGCACCTCTTTTAAAAGCTCGAAAGGGCTACACAAACAGAATCCCAGCAGTTCCAATTGTGTAAAGGCCGTCTCAAGGTCGGTGGTGTACAGTTTTGGAATTTTAAAGTCCTGTTGCCGTGCCCTGAACAGTTTCGGGTGTTCTACCTGCGTTTGTTTCCCTAAAAACAGATGGGCCTTCCAAAGCAGTTCATGTTTATTGACCCCGACGGAACGAAAGGCATCGATACGGATAAGGATGCTCAACTGTTCTATGGATATGGATACCCGATCGAGAAAATTTTCCAAGGAGTTAAAATTTCCTTTCTCGGTACGTTCCTTCAAAATGCGCTCCACTACCCGCGTTTCGCACGCTTTCAGATATCCAAAACCGAGGTAAAGCTGTTTTCCATAAATACGATTAGTGGCAAAGCTGGCATTGATACAGGGAGGGTGAACCGTAGCGCCTAACATTCTGGCCTCGTGAATATAAAATTCGGAACGGTAAAAGCCACCTCCGTTATTCAGAACGGCCACCATATACTCCAAGGGATAATACGCCCTTAAAAAAAGGGTCTGATAGCTTTCTACCGCATAGGATGCCGAATGCCCCTTTGCAAATGCATACCCGGCAAAACTCGCCACTTGGTTCCATATCTCAAAGATGAGGGTGTCGGCATATCCTTTTTTACGGCAGTTGGAGATAAACTTTTCCCTTACTTTTTGAAATTCCTTTCTGGAGCGAAATTTACCGCTCATCCCACGCCGCAGCACATCGGCCTCCCCTAGGGTAAGGTCGGCAAAGTGGTGCGCCACCTTGATCACGTCTTCCTGATAGACCATTACGCCATAGGTATCGGGCATGATATCGAGCATTACGGGATGCGCCTTTTCTTCCGCCCTACCGGCATTCCGATGCCGTAGAATGTACTCCCGCATCATTCCGCTTTTGGCCACTCCGGGACGAATAATGGAACTGGCCGCGACCAGCCCGAGGTAATTGTCGACCGCCAATTTTTTAAGTAGCATGCGCATTGCGGGCGATTCTACATAAAAACACCCCATACACTGTGCCTTTTTGATCAATTCATTGATCACGGGATCGTGTTTGAACCTATTGATATTATGAATATCCAATTGGGCAAAATCATCGGGACGGTCGCGTTCCAAAATCTCCATGGTTTCCCTGATCTTCGCCAAGCCCCGCTGTCCTAAAATATCGAATTTGTACAACCCTACGTCTTCCGCGATAACCATATCGAACTGCGTTGTAGGAAATCCTTTGGGCGGCATATACGTAGCCGAGAACCAGTGCAAGGGCTTTTCGCTTATTAAGATCCCACCGGCATGAATGCTCAAATAGTTCGGTATCCCTTCCAATAACTGGGTATATTTTACCACCAATGCGGAAACACCATCCAAACGGGATGCTTGAAAATGACCGTCGGCCAAAGCATCTATTTCCGTTTTGGGAAGACCAAAAACCTTTCCCAATTCCCGAACCATACCCCGCCATTTGAAAGTTACATAGGTACCCAATAAGGCCACATGCTCAAAACGTTCAAAAATATACTGGGTGACAATGGGACGGTCCCGATGTGAAAAATCGATATCAAAATCGGGCGGATTGGCCCTGTAGAGGTTCATAAACCGTTCAAAATAAAGATCTAGTTCAATAGGATCCACATCCGTAATACGCAGAAGATAGGCGACAATACTATTTGCCCCGCTTCCCCTTCCCACATAAAAGAACCCGCGTTTTCGGGCAAAGGAAACAATGTCCCAATTGATCAAAAAATAAGAGACAAAACCCATTTCCTTGATAAGTGACAATTCTTTTTGCAGCCTCTCGGTAATAGCGGTTCCTCCGCTTGGATAGCGATAGGGAAGTCCTTCCCAACACAATTTCTCCAACAAGGCCTCGTCTTCTTTTCGGGTACGGCAATACGTTTCTAAATTTTGTGGTTTTCTTCCCTTCGAAAAATCGAAATGAATGGAGCAACTATCCAGTAAATGAGCGGTATTCTCCAATATAAAAGAATATTCCGAAAAAGCCGCGGCCAAGTTCGCGATCGGGAACATGGTATCGCCCACATGGGCCTCCTCGCTTTTGTCCAATTTGCTCAACAACGTATTATTGTCGATGGCCCGCAGTAGTCTATGGGCATTAAAATCGCGCTTGTTCCGAAACGTAACGGGCTGTTGCACCACTAAGCGGTCTTTCAATTGCAATAGTTTGGAAAAAGGCAAACGCCTTAGATCGGCAATGGAGACGCCTATAAATTCATTGGTCGAAAAAACGCTTCTATTTTCCCTCACTACTTTTTCAAAGGGATACACCACATAGGCATTTCTAAATTCTGGAGCCGTTGCGGGAAACAGTTTATCGTGATGCAGGTGTTCGGAAAGAAAAGCGTTCAACTCCAAATACCCCTCATTGTTTTTGGCAATACCCAAAAAGCAAGGATCGACCCCATTTCGAAAATCGATGCCGAGCACGGGCCGTACATTAAATTCAGGAGCCTTTCGAATAAAGTTAAGTGCCGCGGAAGTGCTATTGATATCGGTCAGCACCAATTTGGTCACGTGGTGTTCTTGCGCCAATTGCAAGAGCTCCAACTCTGAAAAGGTCCCGTAACGAAGGCTATAATATGTGTGGCAGTTTAGATAGATAGACTAGGTGTTAGTGGTCAGTGAAAAGACAAGTTCAAGTTCAAGAATCAAACTCAAGTTCAAATTCAGTGTCATTCCTTCACATACTACTTTTTACTTATTGCTTTTCACTATAATTTTTTCAAACTCAAACTACCCCATACTTTTTATTCATTACTAGCGACTCAATAGTGTCCGGTTAATGTAATAGTAATCTTTGTAAAGACCTTAAAAATATACAAGTTACGGCCGTTCTTTGA
>NZ_JBNGOP010000045.1:0-20298 GCF_050589625.1 Maribacter sp. 2-571
GATAACGACGGCATCCTCGATACCGAGGAAGACCCCAACCTTGACGGTGACAACGATCCGCTGACGGATCCCCTTGATACCGATGGTGACGGCATCCCGAACCATTTGGATATCGATGCGGACAACGACGGTATTCCCGACAATGTGGAGGGGCAGACCACCGAAGGATATATTGCGCCCAATGATGACGATGCGGAGACCTATGCGGCGAACGACGGGCTTAACTCTGCCTATCTGCCCGACGGTATCGTACCGAACGACCACGATGGCGACGGAACACCGGACTATATCGATCTTGACAGCGACAACGATACGGTCCCGGACAACAACGAGGGGAACGATTTCAACTTTGACGGCATCCCGGACCAGACCTTCACCGGTGTGGATACGGACGGCGACGGTCTTGACGACGGTTACGAGGGATCTGACGTGAACGACGGTTTCGACGTGAACGACGAGATCGACGACCCTGCGAACGACCTGCCGGATACCGATGGTACGGAGGACGTGAACTATCGCGACCTGGACGATGACGGCGACGGCATCGATACGCCGGACGAGGACGCCGATGGCGATGGCGACCCTACCAATGACGATACCGATGGCGACGGTACCCCCGACTATCTTGATCCCACAGATTTCGGACCGGATACGGATGGTGATGGTGTTCCCGATGTTACCGATCTTGATGACGATAACGACGGCATCCTCGATACCGAGGAAGACCCCAACCTTGACGCTGACAACGATCCGCTGACGGATCCCCTTGATACCGATGGTGACGGTATCCCGAACCATTTGGATATCGATGCGGACAACGACGGTATTCCCGACAATGTAGAGGCACAGACTACTGACGGGTATATTGCACCGAATAATGATGATGCACCGACCTATGCGGCGAACGACGGGCTGAACTCTGCCTATCTGCCCGACGGTATCGTACCGAACGACCACGATGGCGACGGAACACCCGACTATATCGATCTGGACAGCGACAACGATACGGTCCCGGACAACAACGAGGGGAACGATTTCAACTTTGACGGCATCCCGGACCAGACCTTCACAGGTGTGGATACGGATGGCGACGGTCTTGACGACGGTTACGAGGGGTCCGACGTGAACGACGGTTTCGACGTGAACGACGAGATCGACGACCCTGCCAATGACCTACCGGATACCGATGGTACGGAGGACGTGAACTATCGCGACCTGGACGATGACGGCGACGGCATCGACACTCCGGACGAGGACGCCAACGGCGATGGTGATCCTACCAATGACGATACCAACGGTGATGGAACACCGGATTATTTGGATCCGAAGCAGGATGGGGAAATTATTGTAATGCAGATCGTAACCCCTAATGGCGACGGTAGAAACGATTTCTTGTGGATCGAAAATGTAGATTTGGCATTGAACAACACGCTAAAGATTTTCAACCGATGGGGTGTTTTGGTATACGACGGAAAAGATTATAACAACCAGAACAACGTTTTTGACGGACGTTCAAAAGGAAGATCTACAGTGAGCGCGACCGACTACCTACCGGCGGGAGTTTATTTTTATATCTTTGAGTACAATCTTGAAGGACAATCAAAAACTACAGAGAACGATTATTTATATATAAGTAAATAAATGCTTTAGCCTATATGAAACTAAAAAAGCGCTTTTTAGCACCCCTACTGTTAGTGCTGCTCTTCTGGGAAACATCAAGTGCGCAACAAGATGCCCAGTACACGCAATACATGTTCAACACCATGAGCGTGAATCCGGCTTATGCCGGTTCGCGTGGCCAATTTAGTGCCGCTGCGCTATATCGTGCACAATGGGTCGGTTTGGAAGGCGCTCCCACCACGCAAACACTCAATTTACATTCTCCGATCCGGAATAGTAAGGTGGGTTACGGACTGTCCATAGTTAACGATGAAATAGGGGAGGGTGCCGTTCAGGAGACCTATTTGGATGCGGTCATATCGTACACCATAGATGTTTCCTTGGATGGGAAACTTTCTTTCGGACTTAAAGCGGGCGGACATCTCTTTAATTTGGATGTAGAAAACTTGAGACAACGGGAAGATCCGGTACTTCGGGAAAACCTGAATACCGATAATATTGATAACCGCTTTTCCCCAAATGTAGGTTTAGGGGTCTACTACCATACCAATAAATTCTATGCGGGGCTTTCCGCACCGAACTTATTGGAAACGGAGCATTTTGATAGTTCCGGTGGAGATGCCAACAACATTGAGTTTCTATCGCAGGAACGCATCAATTTTTATTTGATCACGGGATACGTATTCGACCTGAACAGCAATTTCAAGTTCAAACCGGCGCTGTTGACCAAGGTGGTCAGCGGTGCACCGTTGCAAGTGGATGTCTCGGCAAATTTTCTATACAACGATAAGTTTTCGTTCGGGGCCGCATACCGATGGGATGCCGCTTTGAGCGCTTTGGCAGGTTTTCAGGTATCCGATCAGTTTATGGTAGGTTTGGCTTACGACAAGGAAACGACCGCATTGGGCGGTACCCGTTTCAATAGCGGTTCGTTCGAAGTTTTCCTAAGGTTCGAGCTTGTTAAATCATTTCAGAAATTGGTATCACCTCGTTTCTTCTAAATCAACGTACAAATGGCAAAAAAGGTTCAGTATTTATTTGGGATGTTGTGTTGTCTTTTTCTTTTGAACGTTTCTGCGCAAGAAACTGTGGAAAAGGAGAACCGTTTGGTTACAAAAGGGAACGAACGGTACGACGAGTATTCTTTTCGACCGGCAATCGATATTTATAAACGTGTTTTGGATAAAGGGTATGTCTCCTCCGATTTGTTGAAAAAACTGGGGAACTCTTACTATTTTAATGCAGACTACGCCGAAGCGGCGGAAACCTATCAAAAACTGGTAAAGAATTATCCCTCGGAAGTAGGGCCTGAGGAATATTTTAGATATGCACAGACCTTAAAGACCCTAAGTGACTATGATGGTGCCAAAACAGCAATGGCCGAGTTCGCAAAGTTGACCACGGACGATAACAGGGCCAAGCTCTATAATACCGAAAGTAGCTTTTTAGAGGACATCAAAAACAACTCCGGTCGTTATCGGTTGGAGGCGTTTAAATACAACTCGCCTTATTCCGATTTTGCTCCCTCCTTCTATAAGGAAGGACTTATTTTTTCTTCTGATAGGGATACGGGCAACCTCGCGAGATATCGACACACGTGGAATTCCAAAGACTTTTTAGACCTGTACAAAGTAGATGCCGATAGCCTCTCGACGAGTACGGTTTCCAAATTGGGTGAAGGGGTCAATACGCGTTTGCACGAATCTACCTCCGTTACTACCAAGGACGGAAATACGCTCTATTTTACTAGAAATAACTTTAAGGAAGGAAAATATATAAAGGACGAAGAGGGTGTTATTCGGTTAAAGGTCTTCAGGGCTACGATGACGGATGAGGGCGCTTGGGGAAATTTGGAGGAGCTGCCGTTCAACAGCGATGCATACTCCGTTGCACATCCCGCACTTAGTCCAGATGAAAAAACGCTCTACTTCGTATCCGATATGACGGGATCGTTGGGTGCCTCTGATATTTTTATGACCGAAGTTAAGGAGGACGGTACCTTTGGGACGCCTGTAAATCTCGGGAATACCATCAATACCGAAGCGCGGGAAACCTTTCCGTTCGTAACGGGTGAAAACGTATTGTATTTTTCTTCGGACGGTCATCCTGGATTAGGCGGTTTGGATGTTTTCGCTACTAAAATTAAGGAGGGCAAATTTGAAGAGGCCATCTTGAATGTTGGCGAACCGGTAAATAGCAAGATGGACGACTTCACGTTCATTATTGACGCCGAGAGTAGAAAAGGCTATTTCGCCTCGAATCGGGCCGATGGTCAAGGTGCAGATGACATTTATGCATTTTTGGAAACGGAACGTTTGAATCTGGAATGCGTTCAAGAAATTACGGGTACCGTTCGGGATAAGGTATCGAACGAGGTTTTGGTAGGGGCCACGGTTAAAGTCATCGATGAAAATAATGATGAAATTATGTCGACCATCACGGATGCTGATGGAAATTATACGTTGTCCATCGATTGTAACCAAGGAAATTTTGTAAGGGCTACCGTTCAAGGTTATGTTCCCTCTGAGGAGTATTTGGGCAAATCGGATGGGAAGGCCAAAATCATTGATTTCTATTTGGAAAAGGATACGATTACCGCTGGTTTTGGTGATGACTTGGCAAAATTATTGCAGCTGAGCACGATATACTTTGATTTTGATAAGTATAACATTCGAAAAGATTCCGAAGTGGAAGTAGAGAAGGTGATTGCCGCAATGGAAAAATATCCAAGTCTTAAGATAAAAGTGAATTCGCACACCGATAGTAGAGGTAAGGATTCCTATAACCTGCTGCTCTCCCAAAAAAGGGCAGAAGCTACCGTAAACTATATGATAGCGAAGGGTATTGCTAAAGACCGCTTGGTAAGCGAAGGCTTTGGAGAAACTAAATTGGTAAACGAATGTACCAATGGTGGTGCCAAATGTTCGGCCGCCGAACATGAATTGAACAGAAGATCAGAATTCATCATAGAGGAATAGGTTTTCTTTAAAGTTTTTTCAGTCTGCTTTTGGAACTTGCGTATTGGGGTTCCATCCCAAAGTTTTTATGTAAACATGACATTTTATTTCAATGCGACTGGTGTACATGCTTGCCATATTATCCCGCAGCTAACGGTTCTTGATGTCGAACTTAAATAAGGTTGAGGGTCCGTGTGCAATGACGTTGGCGTTTGTAAGTTTAAATCGCTGTAAAGAATAGTTAGGGATTTGGAATCCTTGATCCGTATTTTCAGTGATTCCTTTCGCTGGTTATAAAAACGTATCCTTATATTACCATTTTTGAAAGGCAGTACTTCCTTAGGGAACATGTCGTGAAAACTGCAGTAATTTTTCCCTGGTTGCTAATACCGTGTACAGCGATCAACTATCGTAACTTTCCGGGAGTTATACCACTTTTCCTTTAAAATGGTAATAGGTCAAATCGATATGGTAACGGTAATGGACCAGATTCTGTTTTTCAAAACTACTTCCTAATCATACTGCTTCCGCAACACTTGCTGTAATGTATTATGATCTTGGTTTTTTATGTTCCAAGCGTGGCTATACTTGTTCAAAGGTCTTATTTTTGCAATGCTAGATAAGAGATGGTTTGAAATTAAAAAAAATTGCAGTTTGAAAGAAGAGCAGGTTATATTGGTAAATGAAAAGGACGAGGAAATCGGAACAATGGCGAAGATGGAGGCCCATGAAAAAGCCGTTTTGCATCGGGCATTTTCAGTGTTTGTAATGAATGACAAAGGCGAGACCATGCTGCAACAAAGGGCAGGGCACAAGTACCATTCGCCATTGCTTTGGACCAATACCTGTTGTAGTCATCAACGGGTCGGGGAAAGCAATATTGCGGCCGGTAAAAGAAGGCTCGAGGAAGAAATGGGCTTTGTGACCGATCTTAAAGAGCTTTTTTCATTTACCTACAAGGCACCTTTTGATAATGGGCTTACGGAACATGAATTAGATCATGTGATGATCGGGAGCTATAACGATGCCCCAAAAATCAACTTGGACGAGGTGGCCGACTGGAAGTGGATGACACCACAGGCCGTGAAAACGGATATAGAATCGAATCCTGATTCCTATACGGCATGGTTCAAGATCATATTTGAGAAATTTTATACACATATTGCACAAAACCCCGCGTCCAATGAAGGTTAAGGTAAGTAGGAGAGCACATTTTAATGCGGCCCATCGGTTGTATCGACCCGATTGGAGTTTTGAAAAGAACGACGCGGTTTTCGGAAAATGCAACAACCCTAAATTTCATGGGCACAATTATGAACTGGTGGTAAGTGCCACCGGCGAAATCGACCCGGAAACCGGTTTTGTTATCGATGTGAAAGTGCTGAAAGACCTGATCAAAAGTGAAGTGGAGAATGCATTCGACCATAAAAACTTGAACGAGGAGGTACCTGAATTTGCAAAACTCAACCCCACGGCCGAAAACATTGCTGTCGTCATCTGGAACAAACTCAGACCGCACATTGCAGCGGATAAGGAATTGGAAGTGGTGCTGTACGAAACGCCTAGGAACTTCGTTACCTATTGCGGATAATTATGGGACTAAAAGTAGGAAGTAAAATACCGGAGTTTTCATTAAAAGACCAGCATGGGGATATTTTCAACTCCAAGGACTGGATAGGAAAGCAGCCTTTGGTCATTTATTTTTATCCAAAGGACAATACCCCGGCATGTACTAAAGAAGCATGTGAATTTCGGGACCGTTATGAAGATTTTACCGATTTGGGGGCTGCAGTAATCGGAATCAGTTCCGATTCCGAAAAAACACACCAAAAGTTTGCCAGTCGGCACGACCTCCCATTTTTGTTGCTGTCCGATCCCGATAAGAAGGTACGTCGTCTTTTCCGCGTAGAAAATAGTTTACTGTTCGTTCCTGGAAGGGAAACCTACGTAATCGATACGAATGGAGAAGTGCTTATGGTGTTCAATAATATCGGTGCCAATGGTCACATTCGAAATGCCTTAAAAACCTTAAAATCACTACCCAAATGAGTACGTATCCGTTAAAATTTCACCCAATATTAAAAGAACGCCTTTGGGGCGGTACCAAACTTAAGGAAGTTTTGGGAAAGCCCGGTAAGAGCGATATTACCGGCGAAAGTTGGGAGCTTTCGGCAGTGGATGGCGACGTATCCGTTGTTGCTAACGGGGAACTTTCCGGAACTTCCTTACAGGAACTTATCGATACCCACGCGGATAAACTTCTGGGAAAAAGCGTCATCGAACGTTTTGGGGACGATTTTCCCATTTTGATCAAGTTTATCGATGCAAAGCAGGATCTATCCATTCAGTTGCATCCGGATGACGCTCTGGCGAAAGAGCGGCACAACTCCTTTGGGAAAACCGAAATGTGGTACATTATGGATGCGGACGATGATGCCAATCTGATCGTGGGTTTTAACAGGGACGTTACAAAGGAAACCTATAGTGAAAGCCTAAAGAACGATACCCTTTTGGAATTGTTGAATTATGAAAAGGTGAAAGAAGGAGATACCTTTTTCATCAATACGGGGAAAATTCACGCCATCGGAGCCGGGGTCTTACTGGCCGAAATACAACAGACATCGGACATTACCTACCGGGTGTTCGACTTTAACCGGAAGGATAAAGACGGAAATTTGAGGGAGCTGCACACCGAGCAGGCCTTGGATGCCATCGATTATAAACGAAAGGACGATTTTAAGGTACAATACGAAACACAAAAAGATCAGGTAAACGATATGGTGACCTGTCCTTATTTTACCACCAACTACTTGGAGTTGACTTCTAATTTGGATATTCCCGTCGAAGCTAGGGATAGTTTTACCATTTTTATGTGTGTAAGTGGTGGAGCCATCATCGAAAACGAGTTTGGTAGCGTTCCTATTCAAAAAGGTGAAACGGTATTGGTGGCCGCGGCTTCAACAAGAATCAGCATAAAAACCGAATCCGCTAAATTATTGGAGGTAACCATTTAAACACAAAGCCACGTTTGGAAAAGAACATTTATTAAAATGTATTTCTTGATCCAAAGCGAATAGAAAAACAGTAATTTTATCAAAAAATAAGTAATGGCAAGTATTAGAGATTTAAAGAAAGATGTCAATAATGTTTTGGGAGACCTTATCGAGGCCGTCTACATTGTAGAAGCCGCTAACGGAAAACAGGATTCCAAAGAAGGCTCAAAAATTATAGATAGTGCAATAGCGACTTTCGACGAGTTGATCGTAAAGATCAACGACCGTTCCGTGGACAACAGAAAAAAACACTTGAACGATGTTCGTGAGACCTTGGAGACAAAGGCCAAGGGACTTGTAGCGGAGATCAACAAGTTGGGATAAGTACGTTACCCGCTATTAAAAATAAAAAGCCCTCGATTTTCGAGGGCTTTTTATTTTTAATAGCGGGTCACGGGTCTCAGTTAAAAGGATGCACTTTCCTGCAAGTACCCGGGGTTATAAACCTTCAATAATTCCGCAGTCGCACTTGGCAGTCGGCAATTTTTATAGATTGCAAAATAGCTTACCGCTACTTTTGCGGAATGTTGAAAAAGAATTTCATTCTTTTCCCATAAACCTATGCATTTTAAATGCATGGTGGCCTAGCTTTTGCTAATCGCTATTGTTCTTTTTTAGGATAGCGGCCAATGCCCTTCCGTATTTTGAATCGGCTATCTCGGGAGGGAGCACACTCAAGATCGAGTCCAGGTATTTTGGATTTGCATCGGGTACTCCATGTACCGCAATGTATGGGGCAATGTGCGACTCCTTGTTGTTCAGGGCATAGGTGAGTGCGAAGGCATAGCTTCTTTTATCGTTTTTATCGCCCAGTTGTTGTAGCGAATCGAGCTCGGCGGTACTCAAATTGAGCTCCTTGTTCAATGCCTGTTGCATGATCTCAAGTTGTTTGCGATTAAAACGCGACATCATTTTCTGATATTCTTCAAGTTTCTCATGTGTTTCGGAACCTTTTATGTCGGCATTTTTGTCAAATGTATTCCAAACGGTGTTGATGGTAATCGTTCCGGGCTCTCCAAAAAATGTAATCCGGTCGTTAATAGCGTTGTTATCTTTTTTGTTCAGATAGAGGTAAAAAACTTCGGGGCTTTCCAGCTCGGCCGATAGGGAAAAATGGCCGTCCCCGTCGATTTGTATGGAGTCTGCCACCGCTAAGGTACTATCGGGAATGTGTTGGAGGTAAAGAACGCCTTTTTTTAGGCCTTTTACCTGTCCGGTAACCGTCATCGTGTTTTCGGTAATCCCGTCTCCACAGGAGAGCAACAGGGCTAAAAGTACAAAAGCGATACTGGTATGTTTCATGGCTTCATTTTTGGTGGGGCAAAGATGCGGATTTTTTTCATGTCGCGCCAAGAATGTTATGCCATTTTAATGTTGAAATAGCAGGTATGGAAATGGAATTGTTTGTTAGTCGTTCAAGCTAAAAAGCCTGTCCTCAGCTCGACCGGAGATTTAAGCATAGCCTTGGCTACGATACTATTTCAACCTTAAAATGGTATTATGGCAATGGAGTAGTTTAAACTTTTGTTTGGAGCCGAAAATGTAGGCTGTTGACCACTGCACAGGGTGCGGAAAGGCAGCCCTATGGACTTTTTAACATTAGTTGAGGCCTGAGGCAACTTCCATAAGGTAAGCGCATAGGAGCGCACCTCCCGTACCTACTACATATCCTAGAACGGCCAACAACACCCCGACGGAGGTCAGGGAAGGATGAAATTCTGCCGCTACTACCGGCGCTGAAGCTGCACCGCCCACATTCGCCTGGCTACCTACGGCCAAAAAGAAATACGGTGCCTTGATGAGTTTGGCGACGAGGATAAGCAGTCCAGCATGTATGGAGATCCAAATAAACCCGACGGCGATCAATCCGGGATTTTCCAATACCTTGCCCAAATCCATTTTCATGCCTATGGTAGCGACCAGGATATAGATAAACATGCCCCCGATTTTACTGGCACCCGCTCCCTCGTAGTTTTTGGCTTTGGTGAAGGATAACGCGATACCGATTCCCGTAGCCAATACGACCATCCAAAAAAATGCGGAACCCAAAAAAGAGAGAAAACTTTTTTTATCGCTTACACTGGTAAATGTTTCTTTTAAAAGGGCACTGAGGTAGTCGCCAAAAAAGTGTGCGATACCGACTGCCGTAAAGGCAAAGAACAGCATCATCATATAATCTTTTAGCGTGGGGACCCTGGTAATTCGTTCGGAAAACGCTGTCACCTTTATTTTTAGCCTTTCAATAGCGGTCGTATCGGATTGCAGCCAGGCATCGATACGTTGGCTCTTTCCCGCGCCTAAGAGGATGATGGCCATCCAAACGTTCGCGACCACGATATCGATGAGTACCATACCGCCATATTTTTCGGGATTGTATTGAAAAATCTCCAGCATGGCCGCTTGGTTCGCACCACCCCCGATCCAACTCCCGGCAATAGTGGATAGCCCTCTCCAGGTGGCATCAAAATCGTTTCCGCCTACGGTTTCCGGTGAAAAAATAGAAACAATGAGAATGGCGATCGGGCCACCGATAATAATACCCGCAGATCCCGTAAGGAACATGATCAGGGCCTTGGATCCCAAATTGGAGATCGCTTTGAGGTCTATGCTCAATGTCATTAATACCAGCGCGGCGGGCAGTAAATACCTGCTTGCCACAAAATAGAGGTCGGAACTGTCGTCGGAGATAACTCCCGAACTAGATAGTATTGCGGGAAGTAGGTAGCACATGAGCACTGCGGGAACAATACCGTAAAATTTGCCCCAAAAACCGGTTTTAATGGAACTCGTATAAAAAATAAATCCCAGGCAGAGTGCTAACAGACCAAAGACCACGGTGTCGTTCGTAATGAGTGGTGTGGTAATGGTTTCCTGCATATAGCGTATGGTTAGGGATATTTCAAATATAGTTAAATAAACAAGTTTTTCTTGATAAAATGTGCGACCCCATCCTCAGTGTTGGCCAAGGTAACGTGGTCCGCTACCGCCTTTACCTCCGGTCGCGCATTCTCCACGGCAACACCACAACCCACCTTTTGAAGCATTTCCAGGTCGTTGTAGTTGTCCCCAAAGGCGATGACATCGGAAAACGAATCGTCCTCGGCAAGTATGGAGCCGATGGCGGAAAGTTTGGAAATGGATTTCGGGGCGATTTCGATCAGGGTGTCGTTCGAACGGTATAAATGTACGGCGGTACCCACTGTTTTTTGGAGCTCCGGGAAAATACCGTCCGTACCTTCCTTGGTACCCATGAGCATGATTTTATGCGCGCCGATATCCCTTTTTTCAAAATCGTTCAAAACGGCGCGGGTTCCTTGAAATACCGGAGCCGATTTGGTATACTTGATTTCTTTTTGCACCCGCTCCGAATCGCCGGGTACATACCATTCGTGCTTATAATAAAGGCCAAGGGCGATTTCGAATGCTTTTGCTAGGTCGTTAATGCTATTGACAAGGTGCATGGGTATCAAAGTAGAGGAGAGCGTTTTGCCCCCGTGCAAAATGTATGCCCCGTTATAGCAGATAATGGGTTCGTTTAGAATACCCAGGTCACGTTGAATATAATACATGGCCTTCGGCATTCTCGCAGAAACCAATACCACCTTCATCCTGTCCTTAATACGGCGGATTTCTGCAATTGCAGTTGCGGAAACGTCACTTTTTGTGGCAAGTAGGGTGCCATCCAAATCGGAACAAAGCATTTTATAGTTCACTATCGTCGTTTTTTAAATACTGCCGTTTTAACCTTAAAATGGTACAATCTTCTTCCATATCGTCATCAAAACGGAAGAACGTTGATTCGATCAAATGTTGAGCCAGTAGGTGAATTTTAAATTTAGCGACCTGAACCTGGGTGCAAATTGGTTTACAAAATAGTTGTCGTTGTAAACGATGAAAAGGTCCGATAGCGGTGCAAATCGCCATTGCAATCTGGAATTGATGCCCAAGTTATCCTGTTGGTTGCTATATTGGAACAGGGTGGTCCAAAAAACCGATTTGCTAAAGGTCAACGCGACCCTGGGACTGATTAGCCAAAAATCGGCACTGGGGTAGGGGGCGGGCAAGCTGATCTTATCATAGTTTACCTGTAACGAAATGAGGGCCTTGGGTTGTATCCGTAGTGTCATTTCCGCTTCTACCGAAAAAAGATTTCCATTAAAAAAACGGCCTACCGTAGTCCCTCCATTATACGAAAATACTTGCGCCGGATTGGATTCGTAAAAGAAGCCCATGCTATTGTAATGATATCCTTGAAGGTTTGGCAAGGGTATGCCGTCCGCGTCGCCTGCAGGAACAAAATTATCGTCTTCGGCGGTCAAAAAGGTAAAGTCATTGGTAAACCCCAGGCTCAATTCGGACTGGTCGCTAAATTCCATTCCGGCAAAGGCGTTTATCGCATGATCCGTTTTTTGATAATCGAGCTCGGGCCGCCAAGTAACGATCGGTAACAACTCGAAGCTGTAGTTGTTTATTTTTTCGTTTTTTGGCCAAAAAACGGCCTCTGCCGAGGTGGCTACCTTCATAATATCGGTACGTCGTATAAAACCGAGGTCCGATCGAAAGTCGTTATCGATATGGACCCAGTCCGTAAAAAAGTTGAACGACCGGGAGTTTCTGGCCATAAAGGCGCCCAAGGACAAATTGCCTTCATCATCATCGGGCTGAAACGATTTGTGGCCATAAAATTTCCCCAGCCATTTGTTATCGGCCGAAGCCAAGTTGTAGTCGACCCCGACAACGCGATTGTATTCGTCCTCCCGTTCCAGAAAATCATAATCTTCAAAAGACTGTTTGTTGATGAAGAACATACCAAAATTAGATCGCGCAAAAACCTTCTTTTGTAGAGCCAACATGGTATTGTTGTTCGAGGCTATGGCATTGTCCACATCTTCATCGGTCTGTATGCTCAAAAAACCGAGCCGCCAATCCTCGTTCAGTTTTCCGCTCAAACGAATTCCTCCCAAAATCCTGTTTTCAATGTTGTTTCCGGCACTGTCCCTAGCGATTCCGATACGGCGCGAAAAAAATGGATTGGCATCCCTACCGCCCCCAAAACTCCCGAAAAGGTCGCTGTTGTCCACAAAAAATTGGCGTCGTTCCGGCAAACCGATTTCAAATCGGGTAAGATTGGTAACAATGGCATCGACCTCCACATTGGAAAAATCGGGATTGATGGTCACATCCAAGTTCATGCCATTGCCAATGGCCACCTTTGCGTCACCTCCGACTTTCACGTTGTTGAACCCTTTGTCGGTAGACAGGTCCCTTTCGGTAATCGCATTGATATATGGGATAAGGGCCAGTGGTGTTCTGGATCGGCCCAAGGGCTTTTCAAAAATCATATCGCCCATAAAGGCGAGATTGAATATCAACTGGTTCTGTGGAACTTTGTACCATACGCTACGCTCATTGTTCTGTTGGTCGAAGCGATAGCTTTGAAAACGCCACTTGGTTTCCCCTTCCTTGAATTTAAATGAGGTAAGCGGTATGGCAAGCTCGGCGGTATAGTAATTGTCGTACAATTTGGTCTCTCCCTTCCATTTTACGTCCCACGAGGTGGTGAAGCCCCGAAGGTTTTGCCCACCACCGGAAATTAAAGCTTCCCTGCGTACGCCATATGGGTTTACTCCAAAAAGAAACGCGTTCGTGCCATCATTGAAGGTATCGAAAAGAAGGCTGATGTTATCGCTGCTACCGGCTCGAAAATCGCGCTGCAGCGAGGAAATTACCCAATCGTTGCCTGTGGAACGTACCGTAATGCCGATATATAGGGTGGTTTTGCTATATACCATTTTTATTTCTGTAGGCTGTTGGGCCAAAATGGAATCGGTGGGGAAGTATTGTTGAAAATCGGAAGCGCTTTCGGCCTTATCCCAAATCGGTTCGTCCAAAACACCATCGATGTTGAAGCTGTCGCCGGTATGGGTAACCCTAAAAGATTTGTTTTGACCGCTTACGAAAAGCGGTATCAGCAGTAGTAAAATGCTGAGGGGCTTGGTCATTGGTTCGGTGCTTATGATAGCACAAATGTACAGGTTTAAACCGTTAAGGAAATCCCAAAAATCGGCAATTCCAACTTGTAGGCCGGAAGAAAAAAGCGCTATGATGTTGGTCTTTTTTGTGAACAGATGGCTAAGGGAAAAGTTGAAAAGGGTACATGTTGGCGTTGCTGGGACGTAGGCCAAAAAACTATTTGGAAAACAATGGCGGCAAAAATCGGATATAGGTCCATGATGGGCCTTGGGGCGTTCATACCTAGTGGGTATCAGGTGTTGTCCGATTTTTTCTTTGGCGCTCTTTTGGACGCTTTCAAAGACTGCATCAAAAGGTATTCGATTTGCCCGTTGGTGCTTCTAAATTCATCAGCGGCCCATTTTTCCAATGCCTTGAGCATGTCTTCGTTCAAACGTAATGCAAATGCCTTTTTTTTGGCCATGTTCAGGGTTTGATGAAGTTCGCGATCGTGTCGACCAAGATACTGGATAATGGATACTTTTCATTGGTGTACGACGCCAGATTTTCCGTCTCGTCGTTTACGGTCTTCAATACATGGTTCATTTTTGGGATGATCACCAATTTTGAACCGGGTTTGGCACGGTGTAAAGCTTCCGCATCGGTAACGGGTACCTGAGTATCGGCATCGCCATGTAAAATAAGGGTGGGGACTTTTACTTTTTTGATTTGATCGGTAGGATCTATCGATGCCCAATATTTGATAAACTTCTGCATGTAAGGATTGAAGAGCCCTAGCAACAATGGATCGACTGTATCAATAGTGTCCTTGTTTTGAAGTGTTTTGAAATAACCCTTTGCCATTTCGCCAATTTCCTTATTGCTGGCGTTCAATTGTTCTACGATAATTTTGTCGATGGTTCTTCCTGCCCCGGCCAAGGAAATGTAGCGGTCCACGGCATTGTTTTCGGCCAGCAGCGCTATCAAAGAACCCTGACTGTGACCGATTAGCGTGATACTCGAAAAACGTGGGTCTTGCTTAAAATGGTCTATGGCAATCAAAAGATCGGCAACAAAATCCGAAATCGAAATATTGGGAAGCATCTTTTTAATGTTTGATGCGGTCGCCGTGCGCTTGTCATAACGGTAGAACGCAATACCCCGTTGAACAAGGCTGTCCGATAATGCCCGAATATAGTTTGGGGTTACCAATGCCGATTGATTTCCGTTCCGGTCTACGTTTCCCGAGCCATGGACATAAATGACCAAGTGTTGTTCCGTTATTTCCGTGTCGTATGTTAAGGTGCCGGGAATGTCAATAGTACCGTTTTTCAGCGCTATATCTTCTTGGATCACGGTTTGTGATGAAAGAATTATGGGGATTATTAATACCAATAGTGGTAGTATTCTCATAGTGTTATCGTCTTAGAGATTTAAAGCGTTTGAGGATTTAAAATAACGATCTAAAATGGCTTGGGCATCTTTTTCCTTTTGGGTACCGATCAATATTTTTTCTCCATCTGTCAAGTGCAGCTGAATGCCCTTTGTTCCGCGAATATTATACGCTTTTCCGTTTTTTGGGGATAAGCGGTACCCCCACCCACCGTATTCCTTCAGTGGGCCGTAGGTACGAACGGTAACACTGGAAATTGCTGCCCAAGGAACGTTTCTATACGAGCGATGAAAAGGAAAAAACTGGTAACGGATGCCCCGCTCATCAATTTGGCTCCGTAAGGTGATCATTTTTACGAACAGCACGGATAGCACGATGGCGAATATGGCTATCAGTTGCGGTATGTGGTCACCGGGGCCGATATTACCGACCGCGTTTCCCAGTACGTACCAGTGGTAACATCCATAAGAAAGTGCCAAAAGGAGTGCAGCGGCGCCCAAACGCGACCACCATTGGTCAAAACGTTGTAATTCATTAAAAACGCGCATAACTTTTAGTGGTTTAGGGTTCCGGTATTGACTACTGGGGACGCATCCTTATCGGAGCACAATACAACCATCAGGTTGCTTACCATTGCGGCCTTTCGCTCCTCATCAAGGGCTACAACATCATTTTTGTTCAGTTCGGCCAGCGCCATTTCTACCATGCTTACCGCACCTTCCACTATTTTATGTCTGGCGGCAACGATGGCGGTCGCCTGTTGTCGCTTTAACATGGCATTGGCGATTTCCTGTGCATAGGCCAAATAACCGATACGGGCCTCCAATACTTCTATGCCTGCCATGGCCAAACGTTCTTGGATCTCTTTTTCAAGCGCTTCACTGACCTCGTTTACGCTTGATCTTAAGGTAATGTCCTCATCAAGTCCTTCGTCGGCAAAGTTGTCGTAAGGATACATACTGGCGAGTTTGCGCACGGCGGCATCGGTCTGTACCCGAACAAAATTCTGGTAATCATCTACTTCAAAGGCGGCTTTATAGGTATCGGTGACCCGCCATACCAGAATGGTACTGATCATAATGGGATTCCCGAGCTTATCGTTCACTTTTAAACGTTCGCTGTCGAAGTTGCTGGCCCGTAACGATATCTTCTTTTTGCTATACAGAGGGTTTGTCCAAAAGAGTCCGTTGCTTTTAATGGTTCCTACATATTTCCCGAACAATAACAATACTCTTGAGCTATTGGGGTTGACCAATACAAAACCGGATCCCAAAATGATTCCGATCAAGATGGCAACAATAGCCAAGATATGATGCGCTTTGAAAAAGAGTGTTATGCCCCCGATAATAGCGATTAGTGAGAGCAGTAAAACAAGATATCCGTTTATGGGCTGAATGGTTTTTTCGTTTGTCATAAGAGAAGTGATATTAAAATGATATCATAAATATATCAATTTATAACTTATTGGACAAATTTTTTTAGGCCATCGCTCATCCCCTGGAGCGGAAACGCTTGCTTTTCTTTTTATTGGGGTTCTTAAAAAGTCTTTTGAAAAAGCCGTCCTTTTTTATGGGCGGACACGCCAGTTGATCTTGAACGGTCCGCATGGGCCGCTCAAAGGTAGCTCTGGTATAATGATGGAACCGTTTCTCTTTTTCAAGTGCCTTATACCATAACGCAAATATGGGTAGCGCGGCATTCGCCCCTTGTCCCAAGCCCGTGGTCTTAAACCCTATTTGATGGTTGTCGTGTCCCACCCAGGTCACATGTACCAACTTTGGCGTCAGGGCAACGAACCAGGCATCTTTATTGTTTTGTGTTGTTCCCGTCTTGCCCGCAATGGCATTGGTAAGACCATAAGTGGTGCGAATCCGCTTCGCGGTTCCCCTATCGATGGTAGCTTTCATCATTTCGATCATGGTTTGCCGAGTCTGCTTCGAAAAAGCCGGTTTTTTGGCGCGCTTTGGCTCAAAACGGACCAAAAGGGAGTCTTTTTTATCGTAAATACTTTTTATAAGATAGGGATATACGGCCTTACCATTGTTTACATAGCTGGCATATGCGCCCGCTAGCTCGTTCATATAAATTTCACCGGTGCCCAGGGCCACCGAGGGTTGCTCGGGCAATGGAGAGAAAACACCCATGTTTTTGGCTTGTGCGAGTACATTTTTGATACCGGTAGCTTCCAGTACCTTTACCGCTACCGTGTTTACCGAGTTGCTCAACGCCTCTTCCATGGAATAGTTCAAATAGGTCTCGTCCTTGTTGCCGGAATTGCTGGGCGACCATCCTTTCAGGTTTTCATAGGCCACCTCGCTCGCGGAAAAATAGGCGCAAGGGGGTATCCCCATTTCCAGTGCGGCCGTGTATACGATGGGCTTAAAGGTAGATCCCACTTGTCGCTTGCTCTGTGCGACATGGTCAAATTTGAAATGTTCAAAATCGACCCCTCCGATCCATGTTTTTACCGCACCTGTTTTGGCATCTATGGATAACGAACCGGTATTTAGAAATTTCATATAATGTTGGATACTATCGGTAACACTGGCCGTTACCTGTTTTTCACCTGTCCAATCCGATAACGTAAGCTGTCGTTTTTGTCCTAGGCTATCCATGGCTTGCTGGGGACTAATTCCTTTTGCGATCAGTTTTTTGTATGCTGCCGAGCTGCGGACCGCCTTGTCGATGATGGCTTTATTTTTCAACCAGGGCGCTCCTTTTCCATAGCTTTTTTCAAAATCGGACTGTAGCTTTGCCATATGGCTTTTCATCGCCGCTTCGGCCAGTTCCTGCATGCGATAATCGAGGGTAGTGTATATTTTGAGCCCGTCCGTGTAGATGTCATGGCCGCCCCCTTCCTCTGTTTGTGTCCATGACAGTAGTTGTTTGCGTACCTCTTCCCTAAAATAGGGTGCTAAACCGGCATTATAATCGAACATTTGGTAGTTTAACGCTAGGGGCAATTGGCGAAGACTGTCTTGTTCTTTTTTAGTGAGCATCTCATTTTTTTGCATCGATTCCAGTACAAGGTTTCTTCTTTTCATACTGTTTTCCGGAAATACACGCGGGTTGTATCCATAGGTCGCTTTTAACATTCCTACCAAAACGGCCGCTTCTTCCAAACGCAATGCCGGTGTCGATTTGTTATAGAACTTTCGGGATGCGCTTTCGATACCGAAGGTGTTGTCCCCAAAGGAAACCGTGTTGAGGTACCGTGTGAGCAGCGCTTCTTTTGAGAACAACGATTCGAGCCTGGAGGCCATGATCATTTCTTTGACCTTATTTACGACCAAGGGAACTTTTTTCCGTTCGCTGCGCGGGTATAGGTTTTTGGCGAGTTGTTGGGTCAAGGTACTGCCCCCGCCGGCAGACTGATCTTGCATCAGTACCGTTTTAAGGGCAACACGGAACAAACTGGGATAATCGATGCCCGAGTGTTCATAAAAACGTTCGTCCTCTATGGAGACAAGTGCAGCGATCAAGTAGTCCGGAAACGCTTCGTATGCCACTGGCTGTCTGTCGTAGCGATAAAACTTTCCGATGAGCACACTGTCAGCGGAGTATACTTCGGTAGCCCTTTGATATTTTAGATCGGCCAATTCTGATCTGGAGGGTATTTTGCCCCAAAGACCGGCATAAATACTGGTAATGAAAAGGAAAATGGATGCCATAAAGGCTAAAAACGCCAGTACCCCATAACGCAGATAAACCGGTTTAATGCGGTTAAAAAAGTCCTTTATCTGTTTCATTGCTGCAATTATTGCGGAAATGTACCGGAACCACAAGTTTTTTAACCTATCCTTAATATGACTTTACCTATTTTTGAGTGCCCAACAACGGATGGCGAATGGATTTTAAAGCGGTATTTTCTACTGTGCACGGTGACTATGCCCGTTTAGCGACCTAAATTAAAGTGATATGAAATGAGCCATAACCATTCTTGATACCAACCGAAATGATTATTGGCGAATTACATCATGTCTATTAAAAAACAATAAGTATAAACAGATGAAATGAGCATAAACTTATTTTAATCATCTCGGTAGGGTATGCTTAAAAAAGTTTATGCGAATTACTGAATGGGCAGAAATTTTTAGTTTCTTCATTTTCAGTAAACTACAAAATTTTAAACAGATGAAAAAAGCATGGTTTCTTTTAATATTGGTAACCCATTTTTCTTTTTCCAATGCGGTGGTGTGGTCCAAGACCGGACATCGGGTCATCGGGGATGTGGCCGAGCAACACTTGAGTAGAAAGGCAAGAAAGGGAATCAAAAAAATATTAAAGGGACAAAGCTTGGCCGCGGTATCTACATTTGCCGACGAGATAAAGGCCGATGCACAGTTTCGTTCGTTCAGTGCTTGGCACTATGTTAATTTTCCAGCGGATAAGTCCTATGGGGACGAGGCTCCCAGTGAATTTGGTGACCTTATTATCGGTATCGAAAAATGCATCGCCGTGGTGGGTAATGAAAATAGCACGGCCGCTGATAGGGCCTTTTATCTAAAAATGCTGGTTCATTTGATCGGCGACCTGCACCAACCGATGCATGTGGGCCGTTTGGAGGACAAGGGCGGTAATGATATACAACTGCAATGGTTCGGCAAGGGCACAAATTTACATCGGGTATGGGATTCCAATATGATCAACGATTATGGTATGAGCTATACTGAACTTTCAGCATCCTTACCCAAGTGGAACAAGCACCAAAGAAAGAAAGCGCAACAAGGAACCATTTATGATTGGGTGGAGGAATCCCAGGATATTGCCAATGAACTGTATGGTTCGGCAGAGGTCGGGGAGCAACTGGCCTATCAATATGGTTATAAGTGGTGGGGAACCGTGGAGCAACAACTACAACTGGGCGGGCTAAGGCTCGCTAAGGTATTGAATGCGCTGTTTCAATAGCGAAGCGCATTTTTTCGGGTCTTGGCATGAAATTTGATATTCATATATTGAAGTTGAGCGCGGGGATGTTATCTCTGATACCAAAGGGGTAAGGACAGTGTTGACTTCTGAAAATAGGTATAAAAAAGTCGGTTTTTAAAAACCGACTTTTTTATATGCTAACATTAAATGGGAATAGTGCATTTCTTTTCCATCGCCTATCGATAGTTCTGCTACGTTTTGATGTCTTTTGCTTCGGTAAAAGCGGGGTTTTTCAATTTACAATTAGCAATTAGCAATTAGCAATTAAGGAATTAACAATGAAGAGTTGACCGTACTTTGATTAGTATTAAGTAATGAGTACAAAGTCAATAGTGTCCGGTTGTAACTAAAAGATTTTCAATTGGTTGCAATTGTCGTTCTTTGAAATTTGAAA
>NZ_JBNGOP010000046.1:0-15512 GCF_050589625.1 Maribacter sp. 2-571
ACAAAACGCTCTTGTGTGAGTTCCCCTCGGTTCAGATAGCCCCTGGCAACGCCCGCGCCGCCAATGTACAACTCCCCAATAACACCTATCGGAACCGGCTTTTGAAAACTGTCCAGAACATAGGCCCGCTCGTTGGGCAATGGCTTTCCAATATAATTATCGTTTCCTGTAATCTCATTGATAGAACTCCAAATAACCGTTTCCGTTGGACCGTAAACATTATAAACTTTCCTAAATGAGTTAGATAACTTCTTCGCTACCGAAACAGGTAATGCTTCTCCTCCTGCTAGACAAAGCTTATCCGATAATAGCCCCGAGGGGCCCCACTCACTCAGTAAGGTAGCTAAAGTAGTAGGGGTCTGTTGGATAATGTCCGCCCGATCTAATGCTTCTTGCGTTACATCTGCTACAGTTGACAAGATGATCGAAAAACCCGATGTTAATGGCAATGCATACTCTAAACCAAAAATATCGAATACATAATTTGTTAAACTCAATAATACCTTGCCGGTATCGCCCTCTACTAAAAATACCTTGAAATTATAAATGAACTGTGAAAATGATAGATGCTCGATCATCACCCCTTTGGGTTTCCCCGTAGTACCCGAGGTATAGATCACATAACATAGATCTTTCGGTCGTATACCAACTCCTATATTCCCTACTACATTGTCTTTGTAAAAAGACGCCTCCAAATCTATTAACAGTAACTGCTCCTTTGGTAGATAGGCCAACCGATCCTGGGCTATACTGTCTTGGGTCAATACAAATACCGACCCCGTATCTTCCAGCATAAAATCGAGCCGGTCTTTCGGATACTCCGGATCTATGGGTACATAGGCCCCTCCCGCCTTGAGTACCCCCATAATACCGATCACCATCTCCAGGCTACGTTCCAAACATAAGGCGATAAGGGTATCTGGTTGTAGTGCCTCTGCCGTACGAGCTTTATATTCACTTCTAATATGGCGAGCCAGTTGATTACTCTTCTCATTGAGCTCCCTGTAAGTGAGCTGCCGATCTTCAAAAACCAAGGCAATCGCCTCAGGAGTCGATTCTACCTGGGCCTCGAACAGGGAAACGACCGTCTCCCCCTTGGGGTATTCCACATCGGTATCATTAAAAACGGTAAGCAATCGGTGTTTTTTATTATCGGATAGTAATTCAATATCGGCTATGGATGTTTCCGAATCGTTTACTATCCGATCAATCAAATGTTCATAAGAATCCAACAGTTCCTTGATCAATACATTGCTGAACTTGGATCTAAGAAAATCCAAACTCAGTACCAGTTCTCCCGATTCTTCAATAACGTTCAAAGACAGGTCAAAGTCGACATATAATGGTTTATGCTCCTCAAGTTCGAGGTTTATCCGATGCATTTCTGTATTACCGGCACTAACGTCAAAGTTAAAATTGACATTGATATTGTCCCCGGCAATCGTTTTCCCCTCTCTGCTCATCAAGTCTATGAAATGCGCATAGGGATAGTCTTGGTGATCATAAGCATCGAACAACCTCTTTTTAAGTTTATCAAGGTACGCTGTGATCAATTGATCTGCATCAAATTTGGCGGCCAGAGGAACAATGTGGGAAAAATAACCTATACTTTTATCGATATCGGGCATGGTACGTCCTCCATGAAGTATGCCGATAACGATTTCTTCCTGCCTGCAAATTTTAAACAACAACAACTCAAAAGCTGACAAAAAAGTCATGAAAAGGGTTAAACCATTTTGGCTGCTCCAACTTTTTAGTGCATTGGTTTTTTCCTCGGAAATACGTTTTTTAAGAGAACTACTCTTTGCTTCCGTATAGGACAAATTTTTATCGAACGGTAATTCTACAAGAAAAGGTTTATTGGCAAATTTTTCTAAAAAATACTTTTCATGGTCTTCCCATGTTTTTTCTTGTTTATTGGTTGCCAACCAATTTTGGTATTGCGGAAATTGTACTATAGGTTCTTTAACGGTATTCCCGCCTTTTGCAAGCACATTGTAGTTTTCTATGATCTCCCTCACTAAAAGAGCGCACGACCACCCGTCGGCGATACTATGGTGTACGGATATTTGTAAAACATATCTGGCCTCGCCAAGTTTTATCAGCCTTGATCTAATAAGTGGCCCATCGATAAAAACAAAAGGGGTATTCAGGTCATCATTGACAATTGAGAGATAGTTATCATGCCGTGTATTCTCATTATCCAAGGACAAATCGATTTCCCGTATAGGAACCGTGATCGAACCATCGTATATCAAATTTTCCCCATCTTCGGAAAACCGGCTTTTTAATATCCAATGCCTATCCAAAACTTGATTTAAGGAAGCGTATAGCCAAGTCATGTCTAGGTTACCTTCCATTTTCATACTGAAAGACAACATATAGGCCAAAGATCGCTCCGTATCTATTTGGTCCAGTAGAAATAGTTGCTTTTGTGCCAAGGTGGTCGGGCACACATTATTTTTTGATGCTCCCTGTACAATTACCTGATGCTCCGGTTTATAAATTTGAGTTAAACTTTTACAAAAAGCCCCGTATAGTCTCTCGATATCATCCGATGTATGGGCAAAGGATAAGAAATAGTTGTTCGATGATAAAGTATACACTTTCTCTTCTACCAAATGAAAAGCAATGATATCGGCAATATTCTTGTTCTTAAATGCAAACAGTGAACCGAAACAAACCATTTCCACTGGTATGGCTTCTTGCTTAAAATAGGCGTTCAAGCGTGTCACTAAATCTTGAGTACGTTGATTTAACCGCTCAAAAGCTACTCTTCCTATTTTTTTTATTTGCACTAAAACCGCTTTTGAAGTGGCCATTGTTAAAGGATGCCGTGTAAACGTACCAGCTACAAAAGTTCTTGATGTTTTTGGATAAGAATCATCTCCATAATTCCAGGTCCCACCATCTATTGCATCTAAATATGTACTAGTACCTGCAATAACACCTATGGGCATTCCTCCTCCCAAAACTTTACCGTAGGTAACGATATCTGCTTTAACACCAAAATATTCCTGAGCTCCTCCCGGCATAATTCTAAAACCGGTAATCATCTCATCGAAAATCAATGGAATGTTTAATTCTTGACTTAATTTTTTAAGCTTCTGTATTAATGCTTTGGGCTGAACATCTGGATATCTACTACGAACAGGTTCGATCATAATACCTGCCAAATCAGTTGCATTTGCCCGTATCTGTTCTGGAATATCATCATCGGAATAATTCAAGACAATTAAATCTTGAACCATACTTTGTGTAATTCCTGAAACCATAGGTACTGGCCCCTTATCCCCTTGCATCCCTAAAACGGTATCAACATGACCATGGTAAGCCCCTGAAAAAACGACTAGTTTTTGTTTGCCTGTTACCGATCTGGCCAAACGCATGGCAAAAGAAACAGCTTCACTTCCCGTATTTGCAAAACAAACACGCTCCATTCCCGTTAATTCAGCAACCAATGTCGCTACTTCCCCGCATAAATCAGCTAATGGGCCAACGGTAAAACTCTTGTCCAATTGATTCTTAGCAGCTTCAACGATAAAATCGGGGCGATGACCAAATAAACATGACCCATACCCCATGATAATATCGATATAGGTATTTCCATCAATATCTGTGAAATGGGCTCCAGAAGCATGGTCACATACTATCGGGTATACCATTTCTTTGGTAGCCATGTTAAATCGAAAGGCCGACCCTGAATCTGCTAATACTTTTTGATATGTTGTCGTATATGATTTTGACGCTACCGTCTTTTCGGTATAGTTTTCTATAAGCAACGAAAAATCTTGCGCTACGGGCAATTCTTTAAAATACATCGCCTTTTGGGCGTAGAAGGGCAATACCTTCTCATCGGGTTTTGAAATTAATTGAGTAGTGGTATCCGCTGTATTTGCGGCACCCATATCTACTGCATTTCTTTTTTTATGACCTATATCGTCAGGTGTTGGCGCGCTGTCCGTTGTCCGTTCCAAATAGTTGGATAATATTCTATTTTGTTCTGATATAGTTCTATTTTGTTCTGAAAACTGATTCAAAATGAGTTTTAATGTACTATCGTCAGGGTTTATTACTTTCTGATTACCCACTTTTTCTTTTCCTTCCGTTATTGGATCATTAGGTACAATACCATTATTGCTATTGGGTAATGGGAGGGTAGATTGTTCTTGCTCTTCACTTTGTTCTATGATATAGGTCGCTATAGCCCCTAAATTGCTGAGATCTTCAAATATCCTACGGATAGGAAGTATGATTTTATATTCCTTTTCTACTTTCTTGGTCACCTCCATTAAAATAAGGGAGTCAGCTCCTAAGTTCAATAAAGGAGTTGTCGACGATATCTCCAAAACATTGATATGGAGCGCAGAAGAAACAATTTCTTTTAAACGCTTTTCTATAGTTTCAAAAGTTGTTGATGACATTTTTTTTTGATTTTCTTTTGGTGGCGTTGAATTGAAATAGTCTCTTTGGGTCTTATGCTGCCCTTCTTCTACCCAAAATCTTTTCGGATCAAAAGCATAAACGGGAAGCGCTATCTTTGTACCGTCTTGATGGGAATAAAACGATTGCCAGTTTACATAGCCTCCAGCGGTATACCACGCCCTTAAAGACGTTAATATTTCTACACCAGCTATTTCATCCTTTTTTAAAGAAGCTAACCAGATTGCTTTTCTATCTTCACGAACACACTGACCTCCCATAGCAATCAGCACCGGACTAGGGCCTATCTCCAGATAGACAGTAGTGCCTTGTTCTTCTAATGATAACATCCCTTTTAAAAAGTCAACAGGCGCAATGATATGAGTTGTCCAATAGTCCGGAGTGCTCATTCTTCCTTCGGCAAGTGCTCCCGATACGGTACTCATTAATGGATAGATCGGCACATGATAGGTAAGCGTTTCAGCAACTTTTCTAAAATCCGATACCATAGGTTTCATCAACGGAGAATGAAAAGCATGGGAAACTTGTAATTTTTTATGCTTGATCGATGTTGATGAAAGTAATGCACATAAGCCTTCAATAGCTTTTTTATCTCCAGAGACCACCGTTTGGGTAGGTGTATTGATCGCTGCGATAGCTATCTTATCTTCATACCCTTGTATCAGCTCAATAGCTTTGGCAGCATTGCATTGTAAAGATACCATCGTTCCCTCTTGGGATAGCTCTTGCATCAAACGCCCTCTGGCCGCGGCTAACTTTAGCCCATCTTCCAAAGAAAAAACTCCAGCAACGCAAGCTGCTGTAAGTTCTCCTATACTATGCCCTAATACAACGGAAGGGGTTACTCCCCAATATTCCCATAACTTGTATAAAGCATAGCCCAAAGCAAATAATGCTGGTTGCGTATATCTCGTTTGATCTATAAGGTGTGATTGTTTACTTCCTTCTTCCGCAAATAAGATAGCCAGCAAATCTTTATCTAGATGCACTTCTAATAATTGTGCACATCTATCTAGGGCTTCTTTAAAAACAGGCTCACTTTGGTATAGGGAACGTCCCATGCCGATGTATTGAGACCCCTGGCCCGTGAATATAAAAGCGGTTTTTAAAATTTTCTTTTGACGGGTAACCGAAGTGATTGAGGCTGTTTTAAGGGTAGTTATCAATTCTTCTTTATCCTTACAAATAATACCTATTCGATTTTCATAGTGGTCTCTAGTGGTTGCTGCACTATAGGCTAAATCCTGTAAGGTTATCCTTGGGTTTGCCGCTAGGTAGTTAAGTAAATTTGTGGCTTGGGACCGTAACGCAAAAACCCCTTGAGCCGATAAGGTTACTATTTGGGGTTGTAAAGGAGCTATACCAGTGGTTCTTGGCCTATTTTGCACTGTTTGGATTTTCTCTAAAACTATGTGGACATTTGCTCCTCCAATTCCAAAAGCGCTTACTGCGGCTTTTTTCGAATCTCCTTGTTTTGAATTCCAATCAAGCAACTTGCCAGGTATCCTTACATTGTGTTTTTTCCAATCAATATGAGTATTAGGCGTATTATAATGAATCTGTTCCGGTATTTGACCGTGATTCATACACAGTATCGTTTTTATAAGACCGGCAATTCCTGCAGCGGTTTCAAGGTGGCCAATATTTGCCTTTACCGAGCCGATGACCAAGGGCTTGTCCAATGGTCTATTAGTTCCATAAACTGCATCTAGCGCTTCAACTTCGATCGGATCTCCTAATGCCGTACCTGTTCCGTGTGCTTCTACATATTCGATGTCACGGGGTTCTAGGTTCGCAACGCTCAAAGCAGATCGAATCAAATCTTGTTGCGCCAATCCGTTTGGTGCCGTTAATCCGTTACTACTACCATCTTGGTTCATTGCCGACCCTTTGACTACTGCTAAAACGTTATCTTGATCGGCCATTGCTTTGGACAAAGGCTTAAGAAGTACCAAACCACAACCTTCACTTCTAACATAACCGTTTGCAGCATCATCAAAAACCTTACAACTTCCATCTACGGACATCATATTCGCTTGAGATAATGCTATTGTTGCATCTGGGGTCAGTATGAGGTTGATCCCTCCCGCTATGGCCATGTTGGATTCCCCGCTGCGGATACTCTGGACCGCCAGATGGATACTGGCAAGAGAAGAGGAGCAAGCCGTATCAATAGACATGCTCGGCCCTTTAAAATCATAATAATATGATAGTCTATTGGCCGCAATACTTAGCGCTGCCCCGGTTCCAGAATAAATGTCCTTAGGAAAATCTTTTGAAAGATTTATGTAATCGTTTTGCATTATTCCAATATAAACACCCGTTTTGGTGCCTTTCAAGGACGAAGGGGCATAGCCCGAACTTTCTAGTAAGGTATGGCTCAATTCCAATAAAATACGTTGTTGGGGGTCCATTCTTTTTGCCTCTCTAGAAGAAATCCTGAAGAACGAAGCATCAAATTTATCGACATCCCCGATAAATCCTCCCCAACGGGTATTCATGCGGTTATTATCAGCTTCTTCATTATAAAATTTGTCTATATCCCATCTATGGGGAGGAACTTCCGTAATACTATCCTTGCCCACTTTTAGATTTTCCCAATATTCTTCTATGCTATTCGCCCCGGGAAATTTACCTGACATGCCGATTATTGCGATAGCTTCGTTTTTTGTGGTCGAAGGGCCATCAACGCTTGATAGTCTTGATTTGTCCGTCCCTATCTGGATTTGATCGAAATCAAAGACATTGTCCAACAAATGATCTGCGCAAAGCTCAATAGTCGGATAGTCAAAAAATAATGTGACGTTTAACGGCCGACCGACCATGTTCGACAATCTATTTCGTATTTCAACGGCCATTAACGAGTCTATACCCAACTCCATTAAAGGTTCGTCCATAGGAACGTGGGATGGGTCGGACACATCCAATATTTTTGCTATCACTTTTTGCATTTCGGCTCGTAAGTACTTTGGCCTTCCGGAAATGGGTAACGACCATAACTTGGATTTTAGCTGATCGACCTTAGGGACCGTTGCCCTTGAAGAGGTATGTTGATCGAGTAAGACCTCTCGGTAGAAAGGGGGAACCGAACCCCAGATATTCTCTAGCGCGGTTCTCAGTTTATTCTTATTCAACGAAGCCACTATAGTTTGTGGTGAATTTCTATGTATAGCGGCATCTATGATGGTAAGACAATTGGCAACGGGCAGGTACATCATTCCGGACGATTCCATTCGCTCCCTGTTTTTTTTATGGACTTCGGCCAAACCGGAACCCTCCCATGGCCCCCAGTTAATATTTTGTACCGATAGCCCATTGTTATATCTGTACCTTGCGAGCCCGTCCAAGAATGCATTGCCGGCCGCATAGTTACTTTGCCCGGCAGAGCCGAAAATTGAGGATATGGATGAAAAAAGTACAAAGCACTCAAGGGGCAGGTCCTTGGTTAGTTCATGCAAGAACCAAGCTCCGTCAACCTTTGGAGAGATTGCCTTATTGAACAGATCCTTGGTCTGACCAGCTATTGTACCATCTGCCAATACACCGGCCAAATGGAAGACCCCTTTAAGTGGATATTCTTTAGGGATGCCCGATATAACCTCTTTTAGTCGATTTCGGTCAGTAACATCCACGTTTTTTACGTTCAATAGGGTATCATGTCCGCCAAGTTGTTTTATTTTTTGAACGGTTTCATCGGATGGTCCGCTTCTTCCAAGTAAAAGGATATGTCCTATTTTTGAGTTTTGGACCAACCACTGCGCGACTTCGAGACCAAGGCTTCCCAAACCACCCGTAATGAGAACGGTCGCCTTTTGCGATAGTTGTACCATATTGGACATGTCCGACTTTGCCCCAATAGCATTCAAACGAAGTGCCCTAACAGATCCATCGTGTAGTTTCAGTTGGTTTTCATCTCCATAGGTGCCATTAAAAATTGATGCCATATGATCAAGTGGGGCATCGGCCTTATCAATATCCAAAAGGCCCAAAAATAAATTTGGATGCTCCTGAACAAACACTTTCCCCAAGCCCCATATTGGGGCCATACTTAAACCTATATCTTGATTTTGTGCCGAGTTATTTGCAAAAACCGATTTGGTAACCCACCACAATCTTTTAAACTTGGGTAGTTTATTATTTGAAAGAAGTTGTAAAAGCCCCTGTAACTGGATCAATCCTTGTTCCGCATTCTTTTTTGCTTGACCATTGACGGTAATAGAACTGTCCCAAACCTCGGGCCAAAGGACTACCAGGTTGACAACATCGCCTAAATGCCGATATTGGATAAGATCTTCCCATTTTGTTAGTTCGGACATCCAATTATTTTTATTGATGTCCCTTCTATCAATGGTGCTATTGAATTTTTCGTCTTGGGGGTTTATTATTACCGTATGCCCTCCGATTGTGCCGGCGCCTTCCTTGTCAACTCCTTCCAGGACCTTCCAGTTGGTCTCGTATAACCAGTCTGCCCTAATATCATCGGATCGTTTGATGATCTCCGATATTTCAACTTTTTTGAAAGTGACCTTGAGAATGGAACAAACAATATGGCCGGAGGCATCCCTGATTTCAACGGACGCGCTAAAGGTATTCTCGTTTATAGTACTCTGATCAACTTGTTTTACAATGACCCAGGCTTCCCTTGATCCGGTTTGTCGTATGGACAGACCTTCAAAAGAGGCGGGCGAATAGAGGTCGTTCGACCCTTTGAAATCAAATAGTAGGCCCGCTATTGGTAACGTACTCTCGAGTAAAACGGGATGAATTTTATAAGTATCGAACTTTGAAGAGATTACATCCTCGCCCAAGCTAACGTATGCTATAACCGAATCTCTGGTTTTATAAGCATTTTTAATACCCCTGAATGATGGCCCATAGTCCAATCCAATGGCAAACAAACTCTTGTAGAATGTGTCAATATCAAGAACCTGTGCCTGTTGGACTGTTGATTCTAGATCAATTACATCGGCTGGAACCGATCGTGCTATGGTCAATTTACCGCTTACATGTCTAAGCCACTCCCCTTCTGCCAGAAGACTATCGCGACTGTAAATAGAAAAGTTCAGTCCGTCCTGTTCCTCCGGGTGTATAATCAACTGAAGTATTCTGCCGTTTTTATCGAACACCATTGGTTGTAGAACATCCAGTTCTTCAATTTGGTAATCATTGGGCTCGATATAAGTAACCGCCTCTAGTACCGATTCTATAAAAAAAGCGCTCGGAGCTACCGTTTTTTCAAAAACTTTATAATCCTTTAGATAATGGATCACATCGGGATCCATGTGCGATTCAAATATCCTATCGCCGCCTGCCGTAACCAACTGTGGGCCCAAAATCGGATGACCGGTATCTTTTTCGCTACGTGGGCCAAGATTGTCTATGGGAAGCCAGTGCTTTTTCCTTTGAAACCGATAAGTGGGCAGATCGATTTTAGTGCCATTGACACCTTTGTAAAAACCTTCCCAGTCGATCTCTCCTCCAGCAGTAAAATATTTGCCCAAGTTATCAAAAATCGTTTTAGAATCGTTAAACCCCTTTCGCAATGAAATCAACCATGAAATCCCTTCTTTGTTACCTGCATATGCCCCCACCATACTACTGAGTACAGGTTGGGGACCCACTTCAATGAACATATTGATGCCCATGTCCATCAGTGAATCCATCCCTTTGTCAAATAAAACTGTGCCCCCAATATGGTTTACCCAATAATCGGGCGTGGAAATGGTACTCCCGGCCAATTCGCCCGTGAGGTTACTTATAATCGGAAACCGAGGGGAATTAAAAGATATCTTTTCGACATGCTGCCTGAATTCATCTAATATGGGGTTCATTAAAGGAGAGTGAAATGCATGTGATACCTGCAAATATTTATGTTTGATGTTTTGCAAGTTCAAATTGTCACATATTGCCTTGACATGATTTTTATCTCCTGAGATTATTGTTTGGTGAGGAGCATTGATTGCCGCAATAGCTACAGATTTTTCATATCCCTCCAGTGCTTTGATTGCAGTATTAGAATCACATTGTAAAGAAACCATGGTACCTCCTTCTGGAAGTTGTTGCATTAAAGCTCCTCTTAATGCAACCAATTTGATCGCATCGGAAAGCGATAACACCCCGCTAACACAAGCCGCCGTGATTTCCCCGATACTATGGCCGATTAAGGCCGTGGGGCGAATACCCCAACTCAACCACAATTTGGCAAGGGCATATTCAATCGTGAAAATGGCCGGTTGCGTATATTCTGTTTGATGGACATGTTTAATATTCGCTTCGCTGCCATCAAAAATTACTTCAAGGAGGTTATACTTTAATAATGGTCTAAAAAGGAACACACATTCATCGACTACCTTTTTAAACTCGTAATTGGATCGATAAAGTACTGCTCCCATTCCTGTATATTGAGAACCCTGGCCCGTGAACATGAATGCTGCCTTTATAATTCTTTGGCGAGTTGTATCCTGCTTTATATTGGCAGCGGCATTGATCAACTCATCTTTCATATCGGCGTTGTCCTCCAAGAGCAGTACTTCCCTATATTGATAATGCTCTCGAGTTGTGGCCAGGTTATATGCGAGATCGGCAATGCCCAATGCGGGATTTTGAACGACAAAACGCTCATAGGCCTTTAACTGATTTTTTAACGACCATTGATTTTTGGCCGAGAACGGAAGCAGATTGAATCTTGATTTTATTGTACCCTGTTCGGTTTTAGGGACTGAACCAACTACTTGGCTTTCTAAGATTATATGGGCATTTACCCCTCCAAATCCAAAAGAACTGATACCTGCTGTCCGAGATCGACCGTTCCCGGTCGGCCATGGAGTGGGTGCTGTTGGAATTTTGATATTAATCGTATCCCATAAGATATGATGGTTGAGCTCTTTTAGATGTAGCTGATTTGGAATTTGCCCGTATTTCATACAAAGCAACACTTTAATGAAGCCGGCAATCCCTGCCGCAGACTCTAAATGGCCAATATTCGCCTTTACCGATCCCACCATCAGTGTCGAAGATCGGGTATTCCCCGTTCGATATGCATTTTGTAATGCGTTAATTTCAATAGGGTCCCCTAAAGGAGTACCCGTGCCATGGGCCTCCACATAACTTATCTTTTCAGGGGACATTCGTGATGCGTTTAGGGCTTCCTTTATTACCATCTGTTGCGAAATCCCATTGGGCGCCGTAATACCATTGCTATAACCGTCTTGGTTTACGGCCGAACCTTTGATGACACCAAGAACTGTATCTCCATCTTCCATGGCCTTGTCCAAAGGTTTTAATAGGACAAGTCCGCAGCCTTCACTTCTTACATAACCATTGGCATCATTGTCAAAGGTTTTACATTTTCCATCAACAGATAACATTCCCGCTTGAGAGAACGCAATAGAAGCTTGAGGCGTAAGGATAGCATTCACCCCACCGGCCAACGCCATATCGCTTTCTCCATTGCGAATACTCTGTACGGCCATATGTAAACTCACCAATGAGGAGGAACACGCAGTGTCTATGGCGATACTCGGTCCTTTAAAGTCATAATAAAACGACAAGCGGTTGGCAGCGATACTCAGCGCTCCACCAATACCCGAATAGACATTTTGATTAGATAATTTAAGAAGATCGCTATAATTGCTTTGACTAATGCCCAGAAATATACCGATATTGCCCCCTCTCAAACTAGAGGGCCTGTACCCCCCACGCTCCAACAACTCATGACTGAGTTCAAGCAGCAAGCGTTGTTGGGGGTCCATGTACTTGGCTTCACGGTCTGAAATGTTAAAAAAATCGGCGTCAAACTTGTCCAAATCGGAGAGGAACCCTCCAAAACGAGAATTCATTTTATTGATATCGGGTACCTCGCTATAAAAATCATCGATATCCCAACGCGTGCTGGGCACTTCAGATATTGAGTCGATTCCATTTATCAGATTATCCCAAAACTCTTCAGGGGTATTCGCCCCGGGAAAACGGCAGGCCATACTGATAACGGCTATCGGTCCATTATTATTTTGACGTTCGCCACGGTTTGGCATTACACTTTTTTCTTCTCCCAATAGGTAAGTCGACAAACTGATAATATCCGGATAATCAAAGAGCGAAGTCGGGGAAACCTCCCTACCTAGGTAATCGCCCAGCTCTCCAGCCAACTGGACAGCATGAATAGAGCTAACGCCCAAACCCGAAAACGGTGTGTTATACGCTATTTTATCAAGGGGCATACACAGTTTGACCGCTATTTTGTTCCGTATCCAGACCGAAAGGTCATTTTTATCAAATTCGATTTCATCTTTCGGTTTGTCCGAGTCGTCGACATCCAATGTATCCCCTACCTTCCATGTATGAAGTGGTCCCGTTAAAGAGTTTTCTTCATAGTTCCTTTTACATAGTACCCGCTTTATTTTACCGCTTGAAGTTTTAGGAATACGACCAGGACTAACCAATACAATGCTATGAACAGCCAGTTCGTGCGCTTCCATTATAGCTTTACATATTAAAGGGATAAGTGCATTTGATTTGAAAGTGCGCAAACTGGTTCTTTTTATCTCCTGAACTACGACTAACCTGGGCTCACCATTGTAATCAACACTGAAGACCGCTCCTGCATTTTCTTGTAAATCGTGGTGTGACACCTGTACGGTACGCTCGATATCCTGTGGATAATAATTTGCACCGTTGATGATGAACATTTCTTTTAAACGTCCTGAAATAAAAAGTTCTCTATTGTGTAAAAAACCCATATCACCTGTTCGCAAATAGGGCCCATGGTTTTTATTGACTTTTGTGTTTGCATACTTGGTATACGCAGAAAAAACCTCTTCGGAAAGGTCTTTGTTGTTCCAATACCCCTTGGTAACACTCGGACCGCTGACCCATATCTCTCCCTCAACCCCTTTTTTACATACGGTATGGGTTTGTGGATGCACGATCTTTACCTTCAGACCGTCCAATACAGGTCCGTTGCCGATAAAGGACATATGGTCAGTATCGAGATCGGTCGAATCGGTAGTTGTTGCCCGGCCCAAAAGAAAATCCTCCCTATCTATCGTAAGTTCTGTGGGAGGTGTATTAAACCTGTTCCCGCTTACGATCAAAGTTGTCTCCGCCATACCGTAACAAGGAAACATTGCCGATTTACGGAAACCATATGGTGCAAAACGTTCGGAAAATCCATGTACCGTACGTGGCCGTATGGGCTCGGACCCATTAAAAGCCACTTCCAAGGAACTAAGGTCGAGTCCTTTTAAATCCTCCTCCTTAATTTGGCCAACACATAAATCATATGCAAAGTTTGGCCCGCCGCTAGTAGTGGCACCGTATATCGATATGGCCCGCAACCAACGAATTGGCTTTTGAATAAAGGCGATAGGAGGCATTAAGATACATTCAAAACCTACAAAAAATGGCTGGAGCATATTTCCTATGAGTCCCATATCGTGATAGATAGGAAGCCAACCCACAACTTTTGATTTTAGGGTATGCCCAAATGACTTTTGAATTAATTTACTGTTATGGATTAGATTGGAATGCTTTATAACAACACCCTTCGGGTCTCCGGTAGAACCAGAAGTATATTGTAAAAAAGCAATCGTATCGGGAGTGATAACGGGAAAAGTTTTATCCGCTATGGCCTCCAATTTATCTGAAGAAAGCCATGCTACCTCGGAAAACGCCTCATTATTGAACCAATCTTTGGTCTTGGTATGTAAAACAGATGTAGTCAATATCAATTTAGCGTCACAGTCTAAAACTATTTTCTCCAATCTTTCAAGTCTTCTTTTTCCACTTGGGGGAAATACGGGAACTGCGATGACCCCGGCCAACAAGCAACCGAAAAAAGCATCTACGAACTCTAGTCCCGAAGGATACAAAAGCAATACTCTATCGCCAGGGACAGCGTTTTCCAATATATGAAAGGCAATAACTCTAGACCTGTCATATAACTGTAAATATGTCCTGGAATCACTTTCTTCCTCCCCGTTCCGCAAAAACCTGTACAAAACTTGGTCAGGTCTTCGGGTTAAATGACTATCCAATACCGATACTAACGTTTTCGAATATGTTTGAAACTGGCTTTGCTTTGACATGTAATAATTTTAGCATTAGATTATAATATCCCAAGGAGATAAATCTCTCATGTTCGCAAAATCACATCGGATTTGATACAATAGTTAGCGAGAGAAACGGAATTTCTACATCAAATAACAGGGCTGCCCATGTAAGTATCGGAGTCTAATTTATATATCGTCCTAGCGATAACAATACCTGAAGATTTCATAGAATCACCGAATTTTCGTTCATCAAAATTATACCCAAAAATCAGCGCCTTGAGAACTAAATGGGTAGTCCTATCAAGTAATATTATTAAAAATCTTATCGGTCTCAAATCAGGCTCAAAACCCTATGATGTTACTAACCATTTAAAAATATATACATATGGGGCCATCAACCATAGGTGTTAACACTCAATTTTTATTTCTTTCGCAGAAGATGCCTTTGAATTTGAAACCATTTCTTAATCACAGGAAATTCATCTAGTAATTAGGCTCCTTTCTTTGTAGATACCTCTAAAAATATAAATAGGTATAATTGATCAGGGTATGGAGAAATTTTCCAAGAATAGGTAGAGGGGGAATATTTTTCCATCTAAAAGCAAGGAAATTGATAAAAATAATGGTCTGCTTATAAAATTAATCAAAAACCAGAATCACCACATCGGCTTATTGACTCTCGACATATAACTTATTTATAAAGAGATAGTTAATAGAATGTTTTCATTCAAAAAGTTCGAACTTTATCTTACTGAGTTCACAAATTTGTCAGAACCTTGTCACTAAATTGACAAGACTTTTTTATTACAAAGTGTTTCTGCTTACAGTCCGATTAAAATTACCCCTATAATAATGAGTTTGACGTTACGTGAAATTTTCCTTCATGCTCCGAACTTGAAAAGAGCTTTGTGGGTTTTAGCAGAGAAGAGGTGTTTTTAAAAACTTACTAGGGCGTGTTAACACAAAATAGGTATCTTTGTTAAATGGAATTGACGGATACCCAATTTGAAACGATCAGCT
>NZ_JBNGOP010000047.1:0-15181 GCF_050589625.1 Maribacter sp. 2-571
TCCGCAGATGGGTGAAGGTATCTAAGGGCTCCATACCCCATGCCTTTTCCTGGTACCCGTCTCAGTGTTTCTTTTGTTGATTTTATAAAATCCTCTAGCGACATTCCACTGTTTGCCGGCAAACAAATGGGGTACAGGTTCGTAAACCATCCGACAGTTGTGCTAACATCTATGTTGTTTGAAATGTTTTCGCGACCATGTCCTTCCAGACCGACAACGATTTTTTCAAGACCGCTCCATTCGTTGATGGCCATCGCAAGCCCGCAGAGCAGAATATCGTTGATCTCTGTACCATAGGCCTGATTTGTTTTTTGGAGCAATAAAGCGGTTGACTCCTTATCTAACTTCACGTTATGGCCGGCAACGTTGCTATACAATGATTGCTCAACGACCATATCAACCGGTATTTCACTATAGGAAGACTGTAAACTCTTCCAATAGGAATATTGCGAGATTACCCGTTTGCTTTCTGCATATTCCTTTAAGGCGTTTACCCATTCCCGGTAAGAAGACCCTTTTTTTCCAAGGTCAATTTCCTTATTGGAATCAATTTGCTCCAATAGCAAACTCATATCATCGATTAGAATACGCCAGGAAACACCATCGATAACCAAATGATTGGCAACTAGAAACAAACGGTTTTTTATTTCGTAATCTGGTGTTTCCATAAGGACCATTTTAAAAACCTCCCCTTTCTCTATCGAAAGTCCGCGCTGAAATTCCTCACAGATTGCAGTAATTCCTGATGAAAGCTCTTCTTGTATCAGCTCTTTTAGATTCCGAGTTTCCAATATTCCTTTTGTCGAGCTATATGATTGTTTCCAATCTTCTCCTTTTTGATAGGAAAAGCGAAGCCCGTCATGATGTTCTACCAGTACCTCCGCTATTTTGGAAAATGACGAAGTCGGTATCGACTTATCAATTCCCAATAGAATCGCTTGGTTGAAATGGGTATCGTCTCTGTGTAGATCATCGAAATACTGTTTTTGTATCGGAAGCATTTCGCTTTCGCCTTCTAACAACCCTTGTTCCCCCAGTATCAATGTTTTCTGGTCCCTTATTATGTCCGCCAACTTTGAGATGGTCTGGCTTTCAAAAATATCGATCGGATTGAGGTTGTATCCTAACCGCCTGGCGCGACTCACTACCTGGATTGTAATGATCGAATCACCTCCGAGCTCGAAAAAATTATCCTGGATCCCCACCTTGTCCACACCCAACAGTTCCTGCCAGATGTCCGTCAGGCGCTGCTCCGTCTCGTTCCTTGGCGCTGCGTACTCCCGTTCGGAAAGCAGCGATGCACCAGGGTCCGGCAAAGACTTCCGGTCCACCTTCCCGTTGCCCGTAAGGGGGAGCTCCTCCAAGAAAACCCATAGACGGGGCACCATGTACTCCGGCAAGCGTTCCCTCAGGTCCCGCTCAAGCTTTTCCCGCTCATGCGCCCCTTCCTGGACGACATAACCTACCAAACGCTTGTCGCCTTTCGAATCCGCACGTGCCAACACGCAGGCACCGTCGATACCCTCCAGGCCAGAGAGCACGCTCTCGATCTCACCGAGTTCGATACGGTAGCCACGTACCTTTACCTGGTCGTCCTTCCTTCCGATGAACTCGATTTCGCCCTTGGCGGACCAACGGCCAAGGTCCCCCGTCCGGTACATCTTCTCCCCGGGTACATAAGGGTTGTCAACGAACTTCTCAAGGTTCAGCTCCGGAAGGTTAAGGTAACCATCGGATACCCCCGCACCCCCGATGCACAGCTCCCCGACTACGCCTTTGGGCAATAGCACGCCATGGGAATCCAATATGTAAATGCGCATATTGCCCATCGGGACTCCGATCGAAAAACTGTCCGTACCCGAAAAATCGTCCAGACTGTTGAAAACATGGGTGCTACAGCCGACCGTAGCCTCCGTGGGACCGTACTCGTTCACGATCTCGCTCGAGATGCCGAGCTCCCCGAAAACCGATAAATGGCCCGGTAGAAGCGTCTCCCCGCCCAGAACGTACCTGTCCGACAGAACGCCCGGCAAGGACGATTCAAGCACCGGCGACAACAACTCCATATGCGAGGGCGTCAGCTTGATGAAATCGTAAGGGGCGTATTTCAATAGGTTCCCGTCAGAAAAAACATCAAGGCCCTCACGACCACTGATCACTAGTCGCTTCCCGCTCACCAAGGGAGTGAAAAGCTCCGTCAAAGAGGCATCGAAGGACATCGACAGGTGCATATAGCTCCCCGATTCTCGATCTCCTATATAGGAACTGCCACTGTTATGGATATAGTTCGATAGCGCACCATGGGTGATCGGGACGCCCTTGGGACGGCCCGTACTGCCCGAGGTATAGATCACATAGGCAGATGAGGAAGGCGACAAGGCCGCCAAAGGGGCTTCCGGCACCACGGTATCCAACAAGCCGTCCAGTTCTATGTCTATCGTAAAGATCGGCAAAGAATACTCCGTCACATCGAACAGGTGTTCCGAATCCGTCATGATCAGTCCAAGACCGGTATCCTCTATGATATAGGACTTCCTATCCGAGGGGTAGCCCGCATCGATCGGCACATAGACACCACCGGATTTAAGGATCCCCAAGATAGAGATCACGCTCCAGTGGGAACGGTCCTGGATCACCCCTATATAATCACCATCCCCTATATGGTAATGGTCACGTAAATGCATCGCCAAACGGTCCACGCGGGCACCAAGCTCCCCATAGCTCAGCTCCGTAACGCCGTACACAAGCGCAGGGGAATCAGGGGAAACCGCCACATGCCGATCAAAGAGTTCCAGCACGCTCTCGCCAGGGACATCGCCCGAAACACTCTTGCCCAAGGATTCCAATAATTGTTGCTCCTCGGATACGCCCAACATCGAAAGCTCCGACAAACGGCTCTCCGGGGAAGCCACGATACTGCGCAACAGCTCCACATAATGGGACAACATGCCCTCGATCGTTTCCCGGCTGAAAAGGCCCGTGCGGTATTCCAAATACAAGGAAATATTCGATTCCTCCTCTGTAGCGGACAGCGTAAGGTCGAATTGAGCTGTATTATCATTAATCTTAAAGTCACCTAATTTCAATCCTTCCAACTCGGAACCGGTAAGTAAATATTCCTCTTCTTCCGCAGGTGTATTCTGTAAAACAAAGAATACTTGAAACAGGGGGTTTAAAATCATATCACGGGTCTTCACCACACGGTCGACCACCTTCTCAAAAGGGGCCAACTGATGGTCGTAGGCACCAAGTGTAGTTCCCTTTACCTGTTCCAAAAGCTCCATGAAACTAGGGTTGCCGCCCAGGTCGCTGCGAAGCACCAGGGTGTTCACGAAGAAACCGATCATGCCCTCGAGCGCTTCTTGTGTACGGTTCGCGATCGGTGTACCCACGTTGATATCCTCTTGACCGCAATAACGGGACAAAAGCACCTTGAAGGCCGATAATAGCGTCATATATAAGGTAACTCCGCAGGTCTGACTTAAAGCAAGTAATTGTTCACATAACTCTTCATCCAAATCCATTAAAATACGAGACCCAGTATTATCTAGGGACGATGGGCGTATGTAATCGATAGGCAAATTCAAGGTCTCTGCCCCTTTCAGTTTTTGCTCCCAGTATTCCAGCTGTTGTTCCAAAACCTCCCCTTCTAGATACTTCCGCTGCCAGATCGCATAGTCGGCATACTGCACGTTAAGTTTTGGCAACTTTGGTTCAATATTATGACTCAATGGGTTGTATAATTCCATAAACTCACTCACCATAATACCTTCCGACCAGCCATCACTGGCGATATGGTGGAAAACACCCGCCAGAACATACTCCCGAGGTCCGAGCTCGTAAAGACACGCCCTGAACATATAGTCTTTGGAAAGGTCGAAAGGTGCATCTGCAAAATTATCTACCAACTCTTCTATTGTCGAAGCATCGCTTACTTTGATAATATCCAATGCCCAGTGGTCCGCTGATTTGATCTTTTGATATCCCGTGCCCTCCTCTTCTATATATACCGAACGTAAAACCTCATGACGGTCAACGATAGTCTTCAAGCATTTTTCCAGTACGGCTACATCTAAAGCGCCTGTTAAACTTAGGGCCATTGAAATATGGTACTCCTTAGTGCCCTGAAGTTGGTCAAGGAACCACAGACGCTCCTGGCTGAAGGACAGCGGGATACGCTCCCCACGTTCCTGGGGGACCACACTTGGCAATAGTGACTTTCTGGGTCCATTGATCAGGCTTTGCCCCAATTCGAATATGGTCGGGGAATTGAAGATCGCGGCAATGGCCAACTCGATTTTCATTCGCCTACGTACCATGGACACCAATCGTGTGGCCAAAAGGCTGTGCCCGCCGAGCTCGAAGAAATTATCGTGGACACCGACCCGCTCCACGCCCAAAAGATCCTGCCAGATCTCAGCTAGTTTTTCCTCCGTTTCATTGCCGGGGGCCACATACTTGGCCGATTGCAGGGCTCCAAGTTCACCATGTTCCGATAAAAACGTTCGTATCAGCGCCTTGCCATCGACCTTGTCGCTAAGGTTCACGGGGAACGAATCCACAACGCAGTAGTGCGATGGGTGCATATAGCTCGGCAGTTCCCCGCGGCAAAGAACATGTAACGATTCGGAGATATCGACCTCCTGCGAAACATCAAGGCCCATGCCGCTCAGCGTTACAAAACACAATAGGTACTCGCGACCTTGATCATCGGTATGTACCAACACGTGGGAGTCCTCTACATAATCGCTCGTACGTACCACCGTGGCGATGCCCTCAAGCTCAACTCGGTGGCCACGGATCTTCACCTGATCGTCAGCCCGGCCTAGGAACTCCATGTTCCCGTCGGAAAGCCAACGACCCAAATCACCCGTCTTATAAAGCACATCCCCGGAAAGCTCCGCGAAGGGGTTCGCAACGAAACTCTCCGCCGTACGCTCCGGCAGGTCCAGGTACCCCGCGCCGACCCCCACACCGCTCACACAGATCTCACCAGCTACCCCGATAGGGCAAAGATGGCCCTCACGGCTCAATATCACCGCGTTCATATTCGGGATCAACTTCCCGATCGGGACCCGTTGTGTGTCATCTAAAAGCTTTTCCGTTATCTCGTACTGGATAACATCGTCAGAGGCCTCACAGGGACCATATGCGTTGACCATGCGAACACCCGGGTACAGTTCTCGAAGGTCGTTGACCATCGATACCGGGATTGATTCCCCTACCAACATAATCCAAGAAAGGCTCGGAAGTGCAAACGCACCTCCCATATCCTTGATATGCTCCAAAAGGCCCCACATATAGGTAGGGACGAACTCCACCACGTTTACGCCCCGGTCTTTGATAACGGACAGTACAAGGTCATAGTCCAAAAGGTCCATCTTGTCGATCATAACACAGCTGCCACCCTTCAGTACAGGACCCAACATCTGCCAAACAGAGATGTCGGAACCGATACCGGCGCTCTGTAGAAAACGGAAACCGTCGTCGAGATCCATTAAGCTATACTCAGCCAACAAATGGTTCATCGCACCGTTATGGCGCGTAATCGCCCCCTTGGGAACGCCCGTACTCCCGGAGGTGAACAGTACGTACGCCCAACTCTCCATATCGTTCACGTTGACTGGGTTCCCTTCCGGCATTCCCGATAGGTAGCCCCCATCATGGACCGACACCTCCCCGTTCCCGGACAGGGCAACATCCGATACATGATCGTCCACCAAAAGAACGGTCTTCTTCCCAAGACCGTCAAGACCCGACAAAAGATCACAGCTCGTTATCAGATAGGGAAAATTGTTCTCGCAAAGCATCCCCTTGATACGCGAGGGCGGGTTCTGGGTATCCAAGGGAACATACACACCACCGGCCTTCATTATTCCCATCATGCAGCCCAAAAAAACCGGACTGCGGTCCATATACACCCCTACACAGGTGCCAGGGGAAAGACCGGCACCCAAAAGACCGTGCGCTACCTGGTTCGCATAATTGTTCAGCTCATCATAGCTCCAACTGTCCATGCCGTGCACTACAGCAGTCGATTCACCATAATCCGAGACGATAGACTCGAAACGTACGTTGATGGGCTCCGTATTGCCGAGATCGATTTCACTGCCATTGAAGACCTCCAGGAGCTCAGTCTCCTCGGATGCGGACAAAAGCTCTAGCTCACCTATGGTCGCCCCGGGAGACAAAACGATCGAACCTAACAACGACTCATAATGCGAAAGCATACGGACTATGGTACCCTCTTCGTAAAGATCGCTGCAGTAGCTCACCGATACATCAAGACCTTCACCCGTCTGGGTAATATCAAAACTAAGGTCGAACTGCGAGGTACTCTCCTCATAAGGCTCATTGGTAATGACGACCTCTCCAAGATCTGCCCTTTCTTTCTCTTGATCGTCGACCTGATCATCGACCATAAAATTGAACAGTACCTGGAAAAGCGGGCTGCGGCTCATATCACGGGTCTTCACCACACGGTCCACAACCTTCTCGAAGGGTACCTCCTGATGATCATACGCACCAAGGGTAGTTTCCTTTACCTGTTCCAATAACTCTGTGAAAACAGGGTCGCCACCCAAATCGCTTCGAAGCGCCACGGTATTCAAAAAGAAGCCCACCAAGGGCTCGATCTCCCGTTGCGTGCGGTTTGCGATAGGGATCCCAACACAAATGTCCGACTGGCCGCTATAACGGTACAGCAACACCTTGAAAGCGGTCAATAGCATCATGAACATCGTTACGTCGGACTCCCGAGAGCGTTCGATCAGACCGGTCATGAGCGAACCTTCTATAAGGTTCGATACAGAACCGCCTTTGTTACTCTGTACCGTAGGACGTGCATAATCCGTAGGAACATCCAAGGTGGAAACTCCTACAAGTCGTTCCGACCAATAATTCAATTGGGATTCTAGAACACTATCAGTCAAATAATTACGCTGCCATATCGCATAATCGGTATACTGAACGGACAATTCGGAAAGCTCTGCTTTGCGGCCAGTTGAAAATGCCGAGTACAGCTCCACGAACTCTTCGAAAAGAATCCCCTCTGACCAGTCATCGCTCGATATATGATGAACAACCACTACCAGAATACATTCTTCTGGTTGCCCATACAAACGTGCTCTTAACATATAATCGTTGGCAAGATTGAAAGGCACGCTTATAAATTCATTTATATGTAAAGAGATTTCCGTATCGGACAGCAACATTGATTCTTGGTCTAGGGACCATTGTTCTGATGGTATAATCTGCTGATAACCGATACCTTCTTCGGAACAGATTACCGTGCGCAGTACTTCGTGGCGCTCCACGATTTTGCGAAAGGCCATTTCCAGAGCAGAAATATCGATAGCGCCCTTTAAACGTAGTACGATCGGAATATGGTATTCCTCGCTGCCCTGTAGCTGGTCCAGGAACCACAACCGCTCCTGGCTGAACGACAGGGGAATTTTTTCCGGTCTCTCATCTTCTGTTATAGGTAAAATAGTCCTCTCTTCTAAATCAGCATCATCTTGTGACCCGTATTTGAACTGAAGAAATTCAATAATCTCCTGCTTATTTTCTTTAAGAAGTTTTATTAACTGTGAATCAATTTCTTGATTCTTACTCTTTTTCAATTTAAGCTCTCCATTCTCGAGAAACAGCTGAACACCTTTTTTTGCTGCCTGATTAACTATGTCAATGATACTTAATTCCATTTCTATCTGTCCTGATTATATTTATAAACTAATGATGTCAACATTTTCTTCATTCTTCTCCATTTCTTCATTGAATTTTTCTATTTCGATATACTTCCCGATATCTGAAATTGTCGAAAATTGAAAGAGGGTACTAATAGCTATTTTAATACCAACTTCTCTTACTATACCTGATGCCAGACGAGTAATTAGTAAGCTATGCCCTCCCAGTTCGAAGAAATTATCGTGGACACCGACCCGCTCCACGCCCAAAAGATCCTGCCAGATCTCAGCTAGTTTTTCCTCCGTTTCATTGCCGGGGGCCACATACTTGGCCGATTGCAGGGCTCCAAGTTCACCATGTTCCGATAAAAACGTTCGTATCAGCGCCTTGCCATCGACCTTGTCGCTAAGGTTCACGGGGAACGAATCCACAACGCAGTAGTGCGATGGGTGCATATAGCTCGGCAGTTCCCCGCGGCAAAGAACATGTAACGATTCGGAGATATCGACCTCCTGCGAAACATCAAGGCCCATGCCGCTCAGCGTTACAAAACACAATAGGTACTCGCGACCTTGATCATCGGTATGTACCAACACGTGGGAGTCCTCTACATAATCGCTCGTACGTACCACCGTGGCGATGCCCTCAAGCTCAACTCGGTGGCCACGGATCTTCACCTGATCGTCAGCCCGGCCTAGGAACTCCATGTTCCCGTCGGAAAGCCAACGACCCAAATCACCCGTCTTATAAAGCACATCCCCGGAAAGCTCCGCGAAGGGGTTCGCAACGAAACTCTCCGCCGTACGCTCCGGCAGGTCCAGGTACCCCGCGCCGACCCCCACACCGCTCACACAGATCTCACCAGCTACCCCGATAGGGCAAAGATGGCCCTCACGGCTCAATATCACCGCGTTCATATTCGGGATCAACTTCCCGATCGGGACCCGTTGTGTGTCATCTAAAAGCTTTTCCGTTATCTCGTACTGGATAACATCGTCAGAGGCCTCACAGGGACCATATGCGTTGACCATGCGAACACCCGGGTACAGTTCTCGAAGGTCGTTGACCATCGATACCGGGATTGATTCCCCTACCAACATAATCCAAGAAAGGCTCGGAAGTGCAAACGCACCTCCCATATCCTTGATATGCTCCAAAAGGCCCCACATATAGGTAGGGACGAACTCCACCACGTTTACGCCCCGGTCTTTGATAACGGACAGTACAAGGTCATAGTCCAAAAGGTCCATCTTGTCGATCATAACACAGCTGCCACCCTTCAGTACAGGACCCAACATCTGCCAAACAGAGATGTCGGAACCGATACCGGCGCTCTGTAGAAAACGGAAACCGTCGTCGAGATCCATTAAGCTATACTCAGCCAACAAATGGTTCATCGCACCGTTATGGCGCGTAATCGCCCCCTTGGGAACGCCCGTACTCCCGGAGGTGAACAGTACGTACGCCCAACTCTCCATATCGTTCACGTTGACTGGGTTCCCTTCCGGCATTCCCGATAGGTAGCCCCCATCATGGACCGACACCTCCCCGTTCCCGGACAGGGCAACATCCGATACATGATCGTCCACCAAAAGAACGGTCTTCTTCCCAAGACCGTCAAGACCCGACAAAAGATCACAGCTCGTTATCAGATAGGGAAAATTGTTCTCGCAAAGCATCCCCTTGATACGCGAGGGCGGGTTCTGGGTATCCAAGGGAACATACACACCACCGGCCTTCATTATTCCCATCATGCAGCCCAAAAAAACCGGACTGCGGTCCATATACACCCCTACACAGGTGCCAGGGGAAAGACCGGCACCCAAAAGACCGTGCGCTACCTGGTTCGCATAATTGTTCAGCTCATCATAGCTCCAACTGTCCATGCCGTGCACTACAGCAGTCGATTCACCATAATCCGAGACGATAGACTCGAAACGTACGTTGATGGGCTCCGTATTGCCGAGATCGATTTCACTGCCATTGAAGACCTCCAGGAGCTCAGTCTCCTCGGATGCGGACAAAAGCTCTAGCTCACCTATGGTCGCCCCGGGAGACAAAACGATCGAACCTAACAACGACTCATAATGCGAAAGCATACGGACTATGGTACCCTCTTCGTAAAGATCGCTGCAGTAGCTCACCGATACATCAAGACCTTCACCCGTCTGGGTAATATCAAAACTAAGGTCGAACTGCGAGGTACTCTCCTCATAAGGCTCATTGGTAATGACGACCTCTCCAAGATCTGCCCTTTCTTTCTCTTGATCGTCGACCTGATCATCGACCATAAAATTGAACAGTACCTGGAAAAGCGGGCTGCGGCTCATATCACGGGTCTTCACCACACGGTCCACAACCTTCTCGAAGGGTACCTCCTGATGATCATACGCACCAAGGGTAGTTTCCTTTACCTGTTCCAATAACTCTGTGAAAACAGGGTCGCCACCCAAATCGCTTCGAAGCGCCACGGTATTCAAAAAGAAGCCCACCAAGGGCTCGATCTCCCGTTGCGTGCGGTTTGCGATAGGGATCCCAACACAAATGTCCGACTGGCCGCTATAACGGTACAGCAACACCTTGAAAGCGGTCAATAGCATCATAAAGAGCGTGGTACCTTCCCCTTGGGATAGCCCCATGAGGCCATCTGTCAGGGACTTGTTCAAACGGTACGACACCGAACGACCATCATTGCTCTGCAATGAGGGACGCGCATAATCCGTGGGGAGATCAAGGACCGGTACACCAGAAAGGCTTCCTTCCCAATACAGTAACTGTTTCTCCAATACAGCATCCGTCAGATGTTTGCGCTGCCAGATGGCATAATCCGAATACTGGAGCGATAGCCCCGGTAGGTCCGCCTCCGTACCTTCCGACATTGCACTATAGAGCTCTGTAAACTCGTTGAACAAAATGGTATTCGACCAGTTGTCACTTGATATATGATGTAAAACTATCGCCAACACTTGTGAATCACTATTGACGGTAAAAAGACCAGCACGAACCATGTAGTCCTCGCTCAATACGAAAGGCCTTTCCAAAATCTCTTCGATCAAGCCCTCCAGATTCATACCATCCTTTACCTCTCTTGATTCCAATGACCAATCATCCGAAGGGATAATCTGCTGATAACCGATACCTTCTTCCGATTTTATAACTGTTCGCAATATCTCATGGCGTTCAACGATGGCCCTAAGCGAGTCTTCCAAGACAATCCTGTCAAGATTGCCTTTCAGACGTAGTACGATCGGAATATGGTATTCCTCGCTGCCCTGCAACTGGTCCAGGAACCACAATCGCTCCTGGCTGTACGAGAGCGGGATACGATCGGGCCTTTCCTGTAAGGTAACGGCCGGAAGCAGCCTTCCACCTTCCTTGGTAGAAAGGACCTGCGCCAAGCCCTCCACAGTAGGGTGCACGAAGATATCGGCAATCGCCAGTTCGATATCCATATTCCTGCGTACCATCGACACCAAGCGCATCGCCAGCAGGCTGTGCCCGCCAAGTTCGAAGAAATTATCATGGATACCTACCTTATCGATGCCCAAGAGCTCCTGCCAGATATCCGCCAAACGCTCCTCCACTTCGTTCCCGGGGGCTACATATTCTTGCTTGGAAAGACCGGACACATCCGGGTCGGGAAGAGACTTCCTATCGATCTTCCCGTTGCGCGTCAAGGGAAGTGATTCCAAAAACACCCATAAACGCGGCACCATATACTCCGGAAGGCGTTCCATGAGCTCCACCTCTATAAACTCACCTGCAAGGGATTCATCACCTACTACATAACCTACCAAACGCTTGTTGCCCTGCACATCGGGAAGTGCCGATACACAGCTCCCCGAGATGCCCTCGACATCAGAGAGCACACTCTCGATCTCCCCGAGCTCGATACGATACCCGCGGACCTTCACCTGGTCGTCCATACGGCCTATGAATTCAATCTCCCCATTTGGCAACCTTTTCGCTAAATCTCCCGTTAAATAAAGCCGTTGCCCTGCTTTAGGGTGAACGATAAACCTGTCGGACGAAAGCTCGGGGCGGTTCAAATATCCACGGGTCAACCCTTCTCCCCCGATACACAGTTCCCCAATCGCTCCCACCGGTTGTGTCCGAAGCCCTTTCGATAGGATATGGACATCCGTGTTTTGGATCGGGCCGCCAATGGATACACGATTCACTGTCGATCCTTTGGGAAAATATTTGATTGTAGCCGTTATCGTAGCCTCGGTGGGACCATATTTATTATAGAAATCATAATTTTGGACCCATGCATTGGCCAATGCAACGGAACATTCCTCTCCGCCTACGACCACCCTTCTCAAAGACGATGTCCCGATACTAGGGTCTAAAACCTTTAAAATACCCGGGGTTGTATGGATATGTGTAACGGCATGGTCGGCCAAAACTCTTTTCAACAATACTTCATCGACAATCGTATCCTCTTTTATCAGCACTAGACAGCACCCGTTTAACAAGCTAAGGAAAACCTGTTCTACAGAGGCATCAAAAACAAGGTTGGATGTTTGCAGAATTACATCGGAATCGTTTATACCGTACGTATTCGTCTGTGAATCGATGTAGTTGACAAGATTGTGATGCTCTACCATAACCCCCTTTGGCCTGCCCGTACTTCCCGAGGTGTAGATTATATATGCCAAGCTTTCCGGTTTTCTTTTTTTGGAAAGTCTTCTTTTTGACATGCCCTGTAAAACCTCTCCGTCCAAATGGATAAACTCTATATTGTCGCAGGTAGCCTTCAAGGTACCTTCCAAATCGGAATGCGAAACAAGAAGTGCAGTATTTGAATCCGTCAACATATGACGTATCCGATCTTTAGGATGCTTTGGATCAATCGGCAAATAGGCTGCACCGCTTTTTAATATCCCCAAAATACCAATGACCGTTTCCATGGAACGATTCGCACAGATAGCTACTATTGAATCCTCAACAACTCCCTTTTTTACCAGGTACCGTGCCAATTGGTTTGCCTTTTTATTTAATTCCCCATAGGTCATTTCGGCGCTTTCAAAAGTCAATGCTACCGCATCGGGAGTCTTTGAAACACGGTCTTCGAACAAATCGACAATAGTCTGATTTGATCCATATCCAAATTTTTCCTTATTAGAGAATTCCAGTGCCCCTAGGTGGCCTGATTCTTCTATCATTGATAGGCGGTCAAGCGTTGACGAGGGGCATGAAACTATACTTATCAACAGCTCTCTATAGCTATCTAATATGCCTTTGATCGTCGATTCGTCAAATAGGTCTTTTCTATATTCCAAATTCAGTGATATGCCCGAAGCGTCTTCCTCGCAGAACAACGTCAAATCAAATTTTACATTTGTACCTCCTTTGCCTTCGAAAGATTCAATAGCCAGATTATCGAATCCAATAACTTCTTGCCCATCGTCGTTAGGGGTGTTCTGCAAAACGAACATCACTTGGAACAATGGATTCACGTTGATATCGCGTATCTTGACAACACGATCGACCACCTTCTCGAAGGGCACAGACTGGTGATCGTACGCTCCAAGGGTCGTACCCTTTACCTGTGCCAATAGCTCCGTAAAAACAGGATCGCCACCCAAATCGCTGCGAAGCACAAGGGTGTTCACGAAGAAACCGATCATCCCCTCCAGCTCTTTCTGGGTACGGTTCGCGATAGGCGTACCTACACTGATATCGGACTGCCCGCTGTATCGGTACAACAATACCTTGAAGGCGGTCAACAGCGTCATGAAAAGTGTCGCCCCCTCCTTTTGAGACAGCAACATCAACTCGTCACGAAGATTGCTATCGAGCTCCATCTGGAAGCTAGCTCCGGCAGTGCTACGTACAGACGGGCGTATACGATCCGTAGGAAAATCCAAGGTTTCGACTCCTGCAAGGCTTTCCTCCCAATATCTCAACTGATCTTCCAATACCTCTCCTTCCAAATACTCCCGCTGCCAAATCGCATAGTCGGCGTACTGAACCGATAGTGCAGGGAGGGACACTGTACGATCATTCGAATATGCATCGTACAATTCTATAAACTCACTCACCAAAACACCGTCTGACCATCCGTCGCTAGCAATATGATGGAAGACTCCGGCCAAAACGTATTCCTGAGGTGCAAGTACATAGAGGCGTGCTCTAAACATATAATCGGTGGCCAGTTCGAAGGGAACTTCCGTGAAATCATTCACTAATTCCACTATCCTTGAAACATCCTTTACTTCCTCTACATCTATAGACCAATCGTCCTCCGATCTGATTTGCTGATAACCGATACCGTCCTCCGATACGTAAACCGTACGGAGCACTTCATGGCGTTCAACGATGGTCCTAAGCGAGTCTTCCAAGACAATCCTGTCAAGATTGCCTTTCAGACGTAGTACGATCGGAATATGGTATTCCTCGCTGCCCTGCAGCTGGTCCAAAAACCACAATCGCTCCTGACTGAACGATAACGGGATACGATCGGGCCTTTCCTGTAAGGTAACGGCCGGAAGCAGCCTTCCTCCTTCCTTGGTAGAAAGGACCTGCGCCAAGCCCTCCACAGTAGGGTGCACGAAGATATCGGCAATCGCCAGTTCGATATCCATATTCCTGCGTACCATCGAAACCAAACGCGTCGCCAAAAGGCTGTGACCGCCAAGTTCGAAGAAATTATCATGGATACCTACCTTATCGATGCCCAAGAGCTCCTGCCAGATATCCGCCAAACGCTCCTCCACTTCGTTCCCGGGGGCTACATATTCTTGCTTGGAAAGACCGGACACATCCGGGTCGGGAAGAGACTTCCTATCGATCTTCCCGTTGCGCGTCAAGGGAAGTGATTCCAAAAACACCCATAAACGCGGCACCATGTACTCGGGAAGGCGTTCCATGAGCTCCCCCTCTATAAATTCACCTGCTAAGGATTCATCACCTACTACATAACCTACCAAACGCCTGTTGCCCTGCGAATCCGCACGTGCCAACACGCAGGCACCGTCGATACCCTCAACGCCCGAGAGCACGCTCTCGATCTCGCCGAGCTCGATACGGTAGCCACGTACCTTCACCTGGTCGTCCTTACGGCCAACATACTCCAAACTGCCATCGGAAAGCCATCTACCTAGGTCGCCCGTACGGTACAATCGCGTCGCTCCTTGATCGAAAGGGTTCGCCATGAAACTGCCATGGGTCTTCTCGATATCGTTCAGGTACCCGCGGCCCACTCCGATACCGCCTACCCATAGCTCCCCGACGACGCCCACAGGGCATAGGTTGCCGGAACCCGACACTACGTACATCTTGATATTCGATACGGGCTTGCCGATCGGGACGTTCGTTCCCTTTGGGGCCTCTCTGATGAATTCCAACGTAATATCGTCGGCGGCCTCCGTGGGACCGTACGCGTTCACTACCGGTATATCCGGATAGCTATCGAACCAACGGCCCAAAAGCGAGGGGCGAACCGCCTCCCCAGTAACCAAAAAGTACGAAAGACCATTTAAATCCTTGT
>NZ_JBNGOP010000048.1:0-14619 GCF_050589625.1 Maribacter sp. 2-571
CAAACTCGACGTCATGTTCACGGCCTTTATCTATATCGCCCTGATTTTCGATGCAATTAGTGTTAACACGCCCTAGTTGAAAATGATGTACTTTAATACAAGCCTTTCCCCGAGTACTCGGAGCGCAAATATTCAACAAGTCGGCAGTCGCATATGGTAGTCGACAATTGTTATGAACTACCACGCACTTTACCGCCAACTGGCCGCTATAACGTTGGTACAATGTTGAAAAACCACTTTATTCTTTTGCTTTAACCCTTTGCATTTTAAATGTATTGGGTTTTGTTATTTTCACCAGCTTTTTACCCGGTTATGGCCATCCAAAATAGGGTACGGCGTGGGCAAATGAAAAAGTATCGCCGTTATTTACGCGTCATTTTTGCTTAATTTTGCCGATAATAAAACCTATTTTAAGGAAATGCCATCTATCGGAGACATACAATTGCCCGACTTTCCGTTGCTTCTAGCGCCTATGGAAGATGTGAGCGACCCACCGTTTCGGGCGCTTTGCAAAGAACAGGGTGCCGATGTGGTGTATACGGAGTTCATTTCATCGGAAGGGCTCATTCGGGATGCCGCCAAAAGTGTTATGAAGTTGGACATCTACGAAAAAGAACGTCCGGTAGGAATTCAAATTTTTGGCGCTAATTTGGACTCGATGTTACGGTCGGTGGAAATCGTAGAAAAATCGAACCCCGATATTATCGACATCAATTTTGGATGCCCGGTAAAAAAAGTGGTCAGCAAAGGTGCCGGAGCCGGTATTTTAAAGGATATCGATCTTATGGTCTCGCTCACCAAAGCCATGGTAAACCACACCAAATTACCGGTTACGGTGAAGACCCGATTGGGATGGGACCATGATAGCATAAAAATTGTGGAGGTTGCCGAACGACTTCAGGACGTCGGGTGCAAGTCCATTGCGATCCATGGGCGTACCCGCGCACAGATGTACAAGGGAAATGCGGACTGGAAACCGATCGCTGCCGTAAAGAACAACCCCAGGATGCATATTCCCGTATTTGGTAACGGTGATGTCGATTCACCGGAAGCCGCCAAACGCATGCGGGACGATTACGGCTTGGACGGGGCCATGATCGGCCGGGCCAGCATAGGCTATCCCTGGTTTTTTAAGGAAGTGAAGCATTATTTTGAAACGGGAACACATTTGGCCCCTCCGACCATGCAGGAACGGGTGACCGCCGCAAAACGACACTTACAAATGGCCATCGACTGGAAGGGGGAAAAACTTGGTGTTTTTGAGACACGCCGCCACTATACCAATTATTTTAAAGGGATTCCAAATTTTAAGGAGTACCGAATGAAAATGGTTACGAGTGACGATTCGGCCGATGTTTTTGCCGCTTTTGAGGAGGCTTTGGCGGTTTTTGGCGACTATGAGTTCAGTCTGTAATTCCGCTGACACCCTCATCTTTTTTAAAACGGACGCCTTCTAGGAAGTAATCAGTTTCTTGTTGATGCGGCTGCTCGCAATTTTTGCGGCAACAATGCCCAAAACCATTATGGTGGCCAGTACAATGAGTACGTTCATGAATTGAAATTCTACCGGGTAAGCCAAGGAAGCCGTAATCTTGAACCACTCAAAAAACACCTGTGATCCAATAAGCAACGACCCCAAGAGTACCCCGATGCCACCGCCCAAAGTGGTGACCAGCACGCCTTGTACAAAGTAGATGCGCCGCAATTCCTTTAAGGTGGTGCCCAAGCTGTACAGGGTTTTGGAATTTTGTTTTTTATCCAAGATCATCATGGTTATGGCACCGACCACATTAAATAGGGCGATGACCAATACCAAGGTAAAAATAAGATAGGTGGCTACGTTTTCGGTATTCAGCATTTTGTAAAGGGTGCTGTTCTGTTCCTTTCTGTTTTTTACGCTGACCGTGTTATTGAATACCGCTGCAATTTCGTTTTTGATACTGGGGATGTCTTTCTCATGATGTACTTTAATGTTGATACCGGAGAGTTGGGTACTGTCCTTTTCAAGGAGCCGTCGCACACTGTCCAAATCGGCGAACACATATTTTTTGTCCAAACTCTCCTCAACACCGTAAACACCGCTCAATACAATGGGAAGTTCGTTGTAGATCGCTTTTTTTGATTGGGGCGAAATAAAGCCTTTTCCCGGTTTTAAGGCGGCGATCATCAATGGATTTCTGTACTGATCGGTACCGATACCGAGCAAGTTGGATATTTCGATTCCCGCTACGCCCTGTACTTCGTTTATGGTCCAGGTTCCATAAATAATGGTACTGTCCACTCCGGTAACCTTGTTGTACTGGCGATCTACCCCTTTTACAAATGCGATATGGCTTTTTTCCCGATGGTAGAGCAATACTTTTTCTTCCAGTTCCTTGGAATAGGAGGCAAGCCCTTCCATATTTTTTAGTTGTTCTTCCTGGGAAGGTGAGATCGTAAAAAACTTTCCCGTTTGTGGAGTAACCTTTATGTCCGGATCAAAAACATTGGTGAAAGAAAGGCTGAACGTTTTTAGGCCCGCGAAACCTGACAAAACGATGAACAGGGCCGCTGAACCGATCACGATTACCAAAAACGTAATGAAGTTAATGATATTGACCGCGTTTTGGCTGCTTTTCGAATGCAGGTAGCGCTTGGCAATGTAAAACGGAAAATTCAAGTTCAGGACTTTTTTCTTTTTGGGAGCAGTTCCCTATTCTTTATGGGGTTTTCCTCCCCTTTCAAGGACTTTTCTATGTTTTCGATATACTCCAGGGAGTCGTCCAAATAGAACAACAGTTCCGGCACACGACGGAGCTGGTTTCGGGTTCGTTGGGCCAGTTCGTGTTTGATCAAGGCCTGGTTGGAGCGTATGCCCTCCATTAAGGCGGGAGCTTCCTGGTTCGGAAAAATACTGAGGTATACCTTAGCTATTGATAGATCGGTGGTTACGGAAACTTTGGAAACGGAGATAATGGTCCCTTTTAGGCCCCCTTCCAAGGCGGCCCGTTGTAATATGTCAACAATATCCTTTTGAATGACCCCGCCTATTTTCTTCTGTCGTTGTGTTTCCATAGGGCAAAAATAGTTCTTTTAAGACTGTCACCACCATTTGGTACGCCTACGAGCCGTATTTTTACCCTATTAAGCGATAGGAATTATGGATAAAATAGAACATATCGGGATTGCCGTCAAGGATTTGGAAACGTCCAATGCCCTGTTTGAAACATTGTTCGGCGCTCCTCCCTACAAGGAAGAGGCCGTTGCATCGGAAGGCGTAATCACCTCTTTTTTTAAGTCCGGACCCAATAAAATAGAGCTGCTGGCAGCAACGAGGGAGGATAGTCCCATTGCCAAGTTTTTAGAAAAGAAGGGAGAGGGCATTCACCATATTGCTTTTGCGGTCACCGATTTGAAAGGTGAAATAGCACGGCTCAAATCGGAAGGATTCCGTGTTTTGAACGAAGAACCAAAAATGGGTGCGGACAATAAGCTTATCGCTTTTTTGCATCCTAAATCGACCAACGGTGTTTTGATAGAACTATGCCAAGAGGCACCTGCCGAAAGCGGTTCTTAGCGATAGACGTTGCTTTTCATCTGTTTAAAATTTTGTAGTTTGCTGAAAATGAAGAAACTAAAAATTTCTGCACATTCAGTAATTCGCATAAACTTATTTTAATCATCTTGGTAGGGTACGCTTAAAAAAGTTTATGCTCATTTCATACAAATGAAGGGCCAATATTTTTGTGTAGTTGAGGGTAATAGTTAAATTTGCGCCCTAATTCGGTCCTATAGCTCAGTTGGTTAGAGCATCTGACTCATAATCAGAGGGTCCATGGTTCGAGCCCATGTGGGACCACTTTTTGAATTCACTTCATATCAAATAAGACTGTAAATCATTGATTTACAGTCTTATGATTTTTTTCAGTTCTATTTATATTCCAATGATATCATCCAATTCGGTGCGCATTATGATATTCGCAAAAATGGGATAAAATCAGTGTTAAAGGATCGGTCGCCCTATTTCGACACAATCAGTTTAACCTAATTTAAATAGAAAAATGAAAAATGTATCCCTTGCAATACTCTGCTATTTGCGCGGCAACCGTTTGGACAAACAAGGCCGGGCACAGCTTTATTTTCGTATCACGGTGAATGGTCGCCGAAGTGAATTCAGTTTGGGAAGAAAAATAACGCCCGAAAAGTGGTGTTCCACCAGGGGCAGGGTCAAGGGAACTGAAGGCTTCCCTGTTCACCTATACGCCAACCGTATCGGTTTTGATGGAAGGGCATACAAGGACAGCTTTATAGGAAAACGCAGCCAACTGGCCGCCGAAAAGGTGGCCAAGGAAATGGGGCTGACCACGGCAAGGGAAGTAAGGCAAGAGAAACTTTTAGGAATGAAGGGCATTCGAAACGAGATAAAACAAATACATGATACCGTGATGGAAAAAGAGCGGCCCAAAGATTTTGACTCCTACTTCAAGTCAATGCAGAAATATAATGTAAAGGTCATTCCATTTATCAACAAGGGGAACAAGTTGCAAGGCTTTCGTTTCGAATACAAAGGGCACAATCTAAAAGGCAGCGCGGTACACCGCTCCCTATCGGGAGGGAAAATCGCTTTGGCCATTTCCAATAACAGCGCGAAAGGACTCACAATAGGAGAAGGCCAATTGGCAAAGCTGTAGAGGTTAGTGCCAACTTCGCCTTGACCTTTACCAAGAATCTTATCAAGAAAGGAATAAAGCGAAGTTTGGGAACGGGCATCGAGATATAACGAACGTTAAAAGAAGAACACTATGAAAAAGATGGAAGAATATATGGAACTGCTCACCGACGAACTATCCGGCTTTGAGGCCTCGATCAAAAAACTGGAAAGCCTGTACGGGAAACTCGATACCATAAAGGTGAAAGCGGACAGTTCCAACATTGAGCACCGTATCAGGGAGTTCCTTAACGAACAAGAACGAAGCACGGACCGCTTGGAAAAACGGATTACGGCACAGCAAAGCAAGATCGAGGCTTCCAGGGGCCTACCGGAGTGGTTATTGACCCTCTATGCCATCGGTATGTTGTTGCCCCTGTTCACCATCGGCTATTTCGCATATCAGGGTTACGGGCTTCAAGGTCAAAAGCGAAAAGCCTTTGAGCAGGGACAGCAACATATTATCGACCATTTTGGCGATTACTTCAAGGAGCATCCCGAAGCGTACGGGCCCTATAAAATTTGGAAAAGCAAGGACCCCGGTGTTCCAAAGGACCGTTAGCAAGTGCCCTATCCGGTTTTTGCTTTACGTTTATCTACCGGAACACTACAAAAACCGGACAGGATCCGCGCACAAGGTAAGTTATGGTATGATTTGGGACAAAGCGGACAAGGTGTTTTTTGCAGTATCAAGGCTGAAAAAGCCTTGATACGACATATCTATTTCCCATATTTTTAAAAAGAGGGTTAACACCTAAATTCAGACAAAGCTTTACGACCTACTTTTGATTCCTAAATGTTAACTTTTAGTATTAACAAGAGAGGAAGATAGATATTTCTAAAATTCTTGGATAAAAAGCATTTCGATTAAAAGATGAAGAAACTAGATTTTCTTAAATTATTAAAGTCCAAATCAAAAATCGTACTGCCCTTTCTCGGTTTTTTGGCAATCATTAATGGTCTGTGGAGCAGTAGCTTACTGCTGTTGGTAAACAATAAAATTTCCGGAACCCCTTTGCCTTTTTTTGATGAGTACGATTGGCTTATTTATTTGGTGCTTACCGTTAGCTCATTGTTGATATCCTATAACTTTCAAGCCTATATGTTGAAGATGACGTTGAATTTTGGAAATGAAATGATGTTGGAAATTTTCGATAAACTTAGATCGGCGAATTACGAGTCGTATCTTAAACTTGGAGAGGAAAGAGTACGAACAACCTTGGAAGATGTTGGTGTGCTAGGGAGCTTTCCGGATGTTTTCCTTTCCTTTTTCAATTCATTTGTAATGATTATTGTAGGTGTTAGTTATATGTTTTGGGTATATCCAAAAGGGGCCCTGATCATTTTGTTTTTGATAGTGGTGCTTGGTTTTGTTTATGTCAAAAGGAATGCGGTTATCGAAAAAAACATTGATGAGGCCCGATCTCTCAATGACATTTTTATGAGAAACGTCAACGACTTTTTGTTGGGGTTCAAAAAAATAAAGATGAATACCAATAGAAGCGAATCCATCTTTCACGGACATATTGCGAAAAACAGGCATAATTCTATAAAATTGCTAACGAGGGCACAGTTGGGGGACCTTGGTAATAATCTGATTGGGGATTACTCTTTTTATTTCGGAATAGGTATTATTCTCTTCGTACTTCCCTTGCTGTTCAATGTTGAACAGACCGTACTCTCTAGTTTTCTGATTACGATTTTATTTCTGATGGGCCCCATAAGCATTTTCGTTGATTTAATGGACAGCTTTATTCGTTTTAAAGTGGCTATTAACAGAATAAATGAATTCGCGGAAATAACGGAGACATCCCTGTTTACGGATAAAAATAATGATAGCAGGGAGTTTCCCGGTTTTGACCAGCTGAAATTTAGCAATATCAGCTATGAATATCTAGATAAAAACAACAATCCAGCTTTTAAATTAAAGCCTATTAATCTCAAAATAAACAGAGGCGAAGTGGTTTTTATTTACGGTGGGAATGGCAGTGGCAAAAGCACTTTCATCAACATGTTGTCGGGTTTGTATGTCCCCAAATCCGGCCAGGTATATTTTAACAACGAATTGGTTACAGATGATAACCGCGCGGCCTATAGGAATACAATGACGTGCATATTTGCCGATGATTATTTGTTTAGTGAAAACTATGACAACTTTGATTTGCTTCCATCGAATGATCGACTTACGGCCCTTCTGTCGAAAATGGCACTGGAAGGAAAAATACAACAAGACATAGCGAACAATAAAATACTCCATGACCTTTCAAGCGGTCAGCAAAAAAGACTTGCCTTGATTTATTCTCTTATAGAGGATAAGGAAATTTTTGTTTTTGATGAATGGGCGGCCGAACAAGATCCAGAGTTCCGCGCTTATTTTTACAAATCTATTATTCCCGATTTAAAGCGTATAGGGAAAACCGTCATTGCGATTACGCATGATGATGCTTACTATAAATACTGTGACCGACTGATAAAATTCGATTACGGAAAAATGCTCGAGGATACACCAAAAGAGTTGATTGCATAGCCTGTGTGAAAAGAGCGCCTTTAGATACACAAAATTTTAAATGTATAAATTGAATTAGTTATGAATGTACCTGAAATTAATGAAGTAAAAAAACATCTTGATAAGTTAAAAAAAAGTGCTTTAATACAAAATTGGGAGCTTCCGTACGAGAACCTTTTAACACGAAGAAGTGCTGCCATTTTCTTTTTAGATTTAGCCGATAATTCTGATTTGAAAAATAGCAAAGTACTAAAGGAACTGGAAAAGTATGATAACTTTAGTTACAGGGAGAATAGCGAGAAGACCCTTTCTCAACTTAGCCTGAGAGTAACATTTAGTGAAGAAGAATTTAAAAAGAACAATCCTACGCCAAAAGAGGACAAAGTGTTGCCCAAAGTGGAAGAAGGTACAAAAGCAAAAAAAGGCGAGCCTAAGAAAAAGGCCACTACCGCCAAGGCTTCTGGGACTAAGGTGAAAAAGGAAACCGCGAAGGGAAAGTCTACTTCATCAGCTTCCAAGAAGACTTCTGCTTCGGCAAAAAAACCTGCTGCGGCAAAAAAAGCGACTAAGAAACAACCTGCTTCCAAAAAGTCTTCTAAGTCAGCTTCCGAGAAGACCGGAAAGGAAATGACATCTGTTTAAAGGTATAAAGTTGAGTTTTTATGAGCCTATGAATAGATAATTAATGCTGCCACGAAGTGGTAGAAAGTAAACCCAACTTCGTTTTGTCAATAAATCGTTCATCCGGTTTTGAGATAAAAATTGAACAGTTGGGTTTGATTTTTCTTTGCTTTTTAGAAAGGTCCTATTCGAGTTTCATGCAATAATTAATGATAATGCAAGTGTTATGTCTGTAAATAGACCTCTTGAGATATCATAAAAATGTGATGATGAAAGGTTCTTTTTCCTAAGTACCTTTTTGATTTTTTTTACTATGGGTAATATGTCCAAAAAATGCGTTTCTTACGGGAATCTATTCAATCAATTCTCTAGAATTGGAATAGCACTGATTGTTTTATTAGTACCTACTGCCATTTTGGGGCAGACACTAAACCAAACTGTTAAAGGTAAGGTGATCGATGCCACTACGGGAGGGCCACTTACCGGGGCTACAATTAGTTTGTTGAATGCCGACCCTCCGAAGGGGGCTATAACAGACTTCGATGGTTTTTTTGTAATAGAGAATGTTCCCATTGGCAGGCAATCTTTTTTATGCAACTTTTTAGGATATGAGGATGCTTTGGTTCCTGAAGTATTAGTTGGTTCTGCGAAAGAGGTTAATTTAACCATACAATTAACGGAGTCTTTGGAACAGTTGGATGAGGTTGTATTGATAGCACGAAAAGATAATATCAAGCCGAATAACAAACTGGCGACCGTAAGTGCCCGTTCTTTTAGTGTTGAAGAGACCAAGCGGTTTCCTGCAAGTATAAGTGATCCTGGTCGTATGGCGCTCTCCTTTGCCGGGGTTACCAATTCAGATGATTCTACCAATGAAATCATCATACGGGGAAATGCACCTAATCAACTATTATGGAAAATTGAAGGGGTAGAAGTGCCCGAACCCAACCACTTATCTGAAGATGGTTTTTCACCCGGTGCGGTTAGTCTACTGAGTACAAATATGCTAGGGAAGTCAGATTTTTTTACGGGAGCTTTTCCTGCCGAATATGGTAATGCCTTATCCGGTGTTTTTGACATAAATCTGCGCAACGGGAACGTTGATAAGGGGGAGTATGCCTTTCAATTTGGTGTTTTAGGCACCGATATAGCTTTGGAAGGACCCTTTAGTGAAAACTATAAGGGGTCCTATCTGGTGAATTATCGTTATTCAACCTTGACCCTTTTAAATGAGATTGTTGAAGTGTCCGAAAATTCTGTTCCCAAGTATCAGGACCTCTCCTTTAAGATAAATTTGCCATTGGGAAAGAAAACCAAGCTATCCCTATGGGGTATAGGAGGTATAAGCGAAGATAATCTGGACAACCAAGATGATTCTGCGCCGGGGCAGTTAGAGGATGATAGGCTCGAATCGAAAACGTATATGACCGGCTTGAACCTAAAACATTTCTTAAGTGACAAAAGTACCCTCGATGCTTCTGTTTCTTATTCAGGTAATGAGAGCGATAACGAACTATCAATTGTGAGTACTATAAATGACAACGCCTTAAGTGAAAATGATAATTTAAAAAATGATGCGTTTCGTTTTAGCTTGAATATGACGAACAAATTTAATCCTAAAACCATCTTAAAGACAGGGGCAATACTAAGCTATTTGAATTATAACGTATTCAGTAATATCATAATCAACAATGTTGAGGAGGTGCAAATAAATCAGGAAGGTAATGGAACAATGGCCCAGTTTTTTGCGCAAACAAAATATCGATTTAATAAAAAGCTGTCGTCTACCTTTGGGGTTCACGGAACCTATTTTTCAATCAATGACAACTTTCGATTGGAACCCCGTGCAGGGTTGGATTATAAAATAAATCCCAAACATACACTAAGTGCAGGTATTGGTATTCATTCAAGAAGGTTGCCGTTAAACCAGTACTTTACAATCGTAGAAGATGAGGCAGGTACCGCAACCACACCGAACGAAGGTTTGGATTTGATGAGGGCGATACATTATATCATAGGATACGATTGGCGGATAATAAAAAATGGCCACCTAAAAATTGAGGCATACTATCAAGACATCAATAAAGTTGCTGTGGCCCAAAACCCAAGTTCAACAGATGCAGTAATTAACGGTCAGTATATCGACCTAGAACTGGTAGCCTCGGGAATCGCGAGAAACTACGGTTTAGAATTGACCTTTGAAAAGTTTTTTTCGCAGCAATATTACTTTTTGACAACGGCCTCTTTTTTTGATTCCAAGTATAAGGCGGCCGATGGGCAGTGGTATGATAACAGATTTAATTATAATTATACCCTTAATTTGGTTGCGGGCAAGGAATTTTCGATGGGTAAAAATGGGAATAATATACTTGGGGTGAATGGTAAGGTATTGCTAAACGGGGGAAAACGGGAATCTCCCTTTGATCTTGCTGAGTTTGATCGATCCGGTGATTTTGGTATTGTGGAAAATCAGCGAAATACCATTCAGCTTAAAAGCTATTTTAGACTAGATGTAAGCACGTACTATAGAATCAACAGGGCGAAAATTGCACATATAATTTCTTTGGATGTTCAAAACCTTACGGATAGGGAAAATATCGATCAGCAAATCTTTGATCCGGTCAATAGGGTTGTCAGACAAGAATCTCAATTGAATCTTGTACCTGTAATTAATTATCGTATAGAGTTTTAATCATTATCATTCCCTGAGGTTCTGCCTCGGGTATCGCGTATTGATATTCCTATACTCGTGGATATGAGTGAACATATCCATAAGAACGATAACAAAAGCTTGCTTTTGAACCATTTTGTTTGTCCTATCAAATATAGAAGAAATATCGTGAGCGATTCGGTCTCGGAAATTTTCAAAAGAATCTGTCTTCAGATCGAGGAACGGTTGGAGATTTATTTTTTGGATATCGAGCTTGACAAGGACCATGTCCATTTTCTGATCCAGAGTGTTCCTGTGAACGCCCCGGAGAAGATAATCGGTGCGGTGAAGACCATCACGGCGAAAGCGATTTTCCGCTTGTATCTGGAAGTCAAGCACATGCTTTGGGGCGGCAAGTTCTGGACCAGCGGATATTACGTGAATACCCTAGGGCAGTATACCAATGAGGAGGTAATCAAGAAGTATCTCCAAAATCAGGGCAGAACAAACTATAAAGAATTGCATAGAAATCAACTAAAATTATTTAGACACCCCGATGGCTCTGTCGCGAGGTAGTTCATTTTTAATAAGAGGAACCATTAATTTTATATAGAATTTACGTAGTAACCATTTGGTAAAGCCGCGCTAAATTTTTAAAAATATTACACTAACCTCTTCGTCAAAGTATTGTGGTAGTTTTGGGATAATATAAAAACCTACGTAATGAGGCATCGGGGAATTTTGATGACTAGAGTAGGTTTAATATTAAGTTCTTTGAGTCGCTATGATATAATCTATTTTCTAAAATGATATGTGTAACTGGTGTAGTTCTTATTTCTGACAGCCAAAGGCCCAAAAGTGTAGCCCAAAACATGGAACCTTAAACTTCAAAAAATGATAAGTTGTTGATAATCAGATATATAATATGGAAAGGTAACATCTGCTTAAAAACCTCTTATTCAGTGTAAGAATAAGCTTAAGGCATTTTGTCGAATATGTCAAAATTTTGTAAATAAAATAATAAAAAATAGATCAATATGTCCTATCTTGGTTTCAAAGTTCCGGCTATATTGCCTAAATTTTTGATAGAAGTTTAACAGCATTCGGTCAGCAAAAAAACCTTAAAAATTTCCGTTGCTAGACTGTTGGATTGTTGATTCTTTCAAGAAATGTAAAAAAGAGTGAGTTTAGAAATTAAAAAAAAGTATTTATCATTACTGAAAACGAATAATCTTGAATCGATAAAACTTACATCACACCTAAAATTTGATTTTCTTTTTGTAGACGTTAATACTCCTCAAGGCGGTGTACTTCACATGATGATAGATGTGAAGAAAAATATTTTACCAAAATTTATTCCGCTTTGCAGTTTTATATATTATACCAAGCACGATAAGGCCAATAGCTTTCTTCTAAAAGAACTTGGTTTTCATAAGAAGTTTTCTTCATATTTTAACGTTAAATCATTTTCGGGTAAGCAATACGTTAGGGTTGTATGTAAGAAGCCGAATATTCGTTTAATTACCACATTCGCTAAAAATCCAAAAAAGGAAGAACTAGGGCGATTCATCAAACAATTTAAAAATCAGAGAGTTGTGGTAAAATTAATCTCAAAGCAAAGGACTGGCTACAAAAGCGAAGAGTTCATTATTAGGAGCAAAAAAACCATAAAGAATGTAAGCTATTCCATATACAATACCCTTCTGACTTATTGCATTAACAACCTTACAGTATTTCTTTTAAAGGGTATACGCTTTAGAATTGATACATTTTTAGCCTTCATCAATAAAAATTGCCCAAAAAACTTAACTATGAAGCCTCCCTATCGCATTTATCAAAAATATGTTCGGTCAAGCCTTGTATTTTGACCGACGTCATAGTCATAAAAAATCCTGTTATATGAAAACATACATTTCGAAGTTATATCACCGAAAACTCCCAAGCTCAATTATCTATTTTGTTCACTGTTTTTTGAATAGGAACAAAGTTTATATCGTGAAATGAGAAACTCAAAATCAAAAAGAAATATATTGAAAAAGCGACTCCTTGGAATTAGGAAAGAAGCCGTTTTTTAACCCAAATGAAATCATATTAAATACTAGGGTAAAATTGATATTTCACAAGCAAAAATTTCAATTTTTTTTGTAACTCGCAAACCTGTCATGGCCCTAAATTTTACACTCTGTTACCGACCAACTCGCAATAATTCAAATAAGAATAACGATTAAGTATAATATTGTACTTATGGTTTCCTTTTAAAACCTCACCCATGAAAGTTAATTTGAAAAGGAAGAACGACAACTCTTCCGTATTAATTGTAGATGATCATTTAATTGCCAGAGAAGGACTGAAAAGAATGTTAGAAGCCACCACTAATTACAAAGTAGTTGGCCAAGCTAAAGACGGTTTCGAATCTATCAAGCAGATTTCGAATTTAAAGCCCGACATTGCTTTTATCGATGTTAACCTTCCAAAAGTTAATGGACTTCAAGTCCTAAAGAAAATAAAGAGAACTGAATCACCCACAAAAATTATCTTGTACGGAAACTTTATTTCCCACTCTAATTATGGAAAAGCCATTGCCAACAAGGCGGATGGTATCTTACTAAAGGAGTGTACCTGGGAAGAAACCTTATCTTGTATAAAAACGGTACTGTACGGGAAACAATACATAAGCCCAATTTGTTTAAAGCATAATGTTCCCGCCATTATCCTTGATGAAACGCTACACAGAAAAGAGCTTGAAAGGCTCCAGAGATTAACCGAAAAGGAGATGACCGTACTAAAATTGGTCTCTGAACAAAAAACTACCGCAGAAATTGCCGAAATTCTCTTCAGAAGTAAGAAAACAATAGAAAATGTTAGATATTGCATATGTAGAAAACTCCGGATTTCTGGTCCCAATAGTCTTACTATGTTTGCGTTGAAAAGGAGTGCTATCTTTAGTTAGCTTCCCCCCCTTTCTGCTATTTTGCACAAAATTTTAAACCCTCTGAAGTTATCGACAGGAGACAAACCCCTATTTTATTTGGGGCTATTTCTCTTACAGTATGGTTTGCTGGTTTCCTAAGCTCTAATTTGAGCGAAATGACATATAGACGGCCATGATGTCTCGTTGTACGCTGGAAATCATCCCGTATGCCTGAGTATATCGTATTTTTTCTCCGGTCTCATAACTCCAGGAGTATACCCTTAAAAACACTCACATTGGATTCGAACATATATTTTGCAGTACTGGCAATGCTAATGGGATATTTTATTCGCTGGTTTTCAACAAGGCGCACAATCCGCACAAATGAGGAAGCGTTTAATCATTTAAAAAAGGTCATGGAAGAACTGGATTTTTCAATAGGCAGGAAAAATCAATTTATCAATATGTTGATTCATGATATTAAAAGTCCGTTAAATTATCTTAAAACGAGGATTCAGTTGATACGACTTAATGGTACAACTGTCAAAAATGAGGATTTTAAGTTTTTTAACAATATTGAGAAAGATATCGAAGCTATTAACCATTTGTTGAATGACATGATTAATTGGGCACCGAAGTTCGAGAAAGGCCAAATGAACTATCTAACTTTTAATTTATATGAACTGATCAATAGCAACCTTCAAATCTTTGACTCTATCATAGAAGAAAAACAACTGCGTATTAATTTGAATATCAGTAAGGAACAGACTGTTGAATCTGATGCAGATATCATCTCGTTCATCATTCGAAATTTGTTGAGTAATTCTGTAAAATATACCGATCAGGGAGGCGAGATTCATATCTATCACAGAAAGCAGGAAAATAGTTCCGAGATTATTATAGAGGATAACGGAGTAGGTATGAACAAAGATGTTATTCGTAAGTTAGATGAAAATCAAAGAGCGGCCAAAACAAATAAAGAGGGTTCGGGCTTTGGTCTTTTGTTTTCTAAAGAAATACTTCATAAAATAGAGGGGAAACTCTGCATAGAAAGCCAAGAAGGGGTGGGTACTACTTTCGTTTTAACAATCAAAACCAAACCCGTAGCTGTAGGCTAGCAGGGCCGTCTTATTGTATTGGACGCGTCACGGCAAATTACTGCGATTCTGACACTATCCCATTAACTGTGTAAGTTAAAAATAACGAGGGTTAGACTTTTATCTAAAGTCGGACCCTTTTTTCAT
>NZ_JBNGOP010000049.1:0-13854 GCF_050589625.1 Maribacter sp. 2-571
TAACCACTAACCACTAACCACTAACCACTAACCACTAACCACTAACCACTAACCACTAACCACTAACCACTAACCACCGAACAGGAACGACGGAAAAAATGAAAATAGTAATTATAAATTACGGCGCGGGGAACATACAGAGCATCAAATTTGCGATACAGCGGTTGGGCCATCAGGCGGTTTTGAGTAATGATGAAGCGGAGATCCGTGCTGCGGATAAGGTTATTTTTCCCGGCGTTGGGGAAGCGAGCAGTGCAATGCAAAAACTTCGGGACAGTGGTCTTGATCAGGTGATTCCTACACTGAAACAACCCGTTTTGGGCATATGCCTGGGCATGCAGCTCATGTGCAACGCCTCGGAAGAGGGAAACACTGAAGGGTTGGGCATTTTCGATGTCGATGTCGTTCGTTTTTCCAACCAGCTAAAAGTACCACAAATCGGATGGAACCAAATAACCGACCTCAAATCACCATTGTTTCAAGAGGTAGCGGACAACGAACACATTTATTTGGTACATAGCTATTATGCGCCCATGGTAAAAGAAACCATTGCCGAAGCGGAATATGGCGTGCGGTATAGCGCTGCGCTGCATTGCAACAACTTTTATGGAACACAGTTTCACCCCGAGAAAAGCAGTACGGTAGGAGAACGGATATTGAATAATTTTTTGATGATGGTATAATGGCAGCATCAATAAAAAGAGGATTTGACAATATGGATGTCGATTTTGTTCACGCCTATCTTACCCAATCGTATTGGGCGGCGGGAAGAACAAAAGCCGATGTAATCAAATCCATGAAAAATGCGATCTGCTTTGGTGTTTTTGTAGAAAAACAACAGGTCGGATTTGCAAGGATCGTTACCGATCAAGTGGTCTTTGCCTGGCTTATGGACGTTTTTATTGACGAAATGCATCAGGGAAAAGGTTTTGGGAAAAAGTTGATCGATGCCATTTTAAAGATTCCCGAGCTGGAAAACGTAAACGGGGTAGGGTTACGCACTAAAGATGCGCACGGACTCTATCGACAATATGGGTTTGACGCCATACCGGATGGAAGCACTTGGATGTTAAGAAATAAGAAGTAAGCCTAAAAAAGTATTTTGTACGTCCGAAAAAAATAATGATCGGCGGACAAGAGCGATAAAATGAAATTATAAAGACGCAAAACGGGTTCATTTGACCCTGTAGCAAAAATGGTATAAAGCCAGCATTATGAGAATAATACCCGCAATAGACATTATCGACGGAAAGTGTGTTCGGCTGTCCAAAGGCGATTATGACACCAAGAAAATCTATAATGAAAGCCCTTTGGAAGTTGCAAAACAGTTTGAAGCGCACGGTATCGAGCACCTGCATCTGGTAGATTTGGACGGGGCAAAATCCAAACATATCGTCAACCATAAGGTGCTGGAACAAATTGCGGTAAAAACGAACTTGCAAATCGACTTTGGAGGCGGATTAAAAACCGATGAAGATTTAAAGGTTGCCTTTGAAAGTGGCGCAAAACAGATTACGGGAGGCAGTATTGCGGTGAAGGATAGGGAAACGTTTCTTCGTTGGGTCCAGGAGCACGGCGCCGATAAAATCATTCTCGGAGCCGACGCCAAGGATGAAAAAATAGCGGTATCGGGATGGCAAGAGGCGTCCTCCGAGTCGCTTATCCCATTCATACAGGAGTACCAAAAAAAAGGGGTGCGGTATGTGATTTGTACCGATATCAGCAAGGATGGGATGCTGCAGGGTCCCTCTTTTGGGTTGTATGAAAAAATTATTACCGAAACTACTTCCGCTAATAATGATTCGGCGGATATTAAGCTAATTGCCAGCGGTGGAATTTCCACTTTTGATGAGCTTCCAAAACTGGCGGAAATCGGTTGCGAAGGAACCATCATCGGAAAAGCGATATATGAGAATAAAATACAGTTGAAACAATTGGAAGCCTTTATCCTATCCACATAGCCATGGAAAAAGCGATGCTGACCGAAATAGTGGAAAATGCGGTATACCGAATAGACGAAAATACGCGTATGGTTCAAAAAAGCCTTGCCCATATCGACCATGAGGCTTTATGGCATGTCCCGAACCGGGCGATGAACAGTATTGCCAATCTCATTTTGCATTTGTGCGGCAATATGGGCCAGTACGCCATTGCTTCCCTAGGGAACGGCTCGTACAAGAGGCAACGAGATTTGGAGTTTTCGCGACGCTCGGGAGAAACGAAAAAAGAATTGTTACAGTTGTTGTTGGATACGGTGGAAAAAACCAAAGCGGCCATACAGGAAAGTACCGTTGAGGAATTATTGAAAAAACGTAAGGTACAAGGGTATCGTTTTTCCGGTCTGGGTATTGTTTTTCACGTAGTGGAACATTATTCCTATCATACCGGACAAATTGCCTATTTGGTGAAACAGATGAAGCATATCGATTTGGGTTTCTATGATGGAATCGATTTGAACGCACAATGAAAATTATAATCGCCCGATATGGAGCGATTTTATTAACACAGATTAGGTAAATAGATGTTAGCAAAAAGAATAGTGCCCTGTTTGGATATCAAGGACGGCCGTACGGTGAAGGGCGTGAATTTTGTTGATTTACGCGATGCCGGCGACCCGGTGGAACTGGCCGAAATATACAGTAGGGAAGGTGCCGATGAATTGGTGTTTTTGGATATATCGGCCACGGAGCAAAAAAGAAAGACGCTTGCGGACCTGGTATACAGGGTTGCCGAAAAAGTAAGCATACCCTTTACGGTAGGAGGCGGTATCTCCTCGGTAGCCGATGTCGATATTTTATTGCAGAACGGAGCCGATAAGGTATCCATTAACTCCTCTGCCGTTAAAAATCCGCAACTGATCAACGATTTGGCCGCTAAATTTGGGTCGCAGTGTATTGTTGTGGCCATCGATGCCAAACAGATCAACGGGGATTGGAAAGTGCATTTGGTAGGAGGTAAGGTACCTACGGAGCTCGATCTTTTCGAATGGGCAAAAGAAGTGGAGGCCAGGGGAGCGGGCGAAATACTGTTCACTTCTATGGATCACGACGGTACCAAGAACGGATTTGCAAATAAAGCGCTTGCACACTTGTCCGCAACATTGAATATTCCTATCATTGCCTCGGGAGGTGCGGGCAATATGCAACATTTTGAAGATACCTTTACCGAAGGTATGGCAGATGCCGCATTGGCCGCTAGTGTGTTCCACTTTAAGGAAATCCCGATTAAAGAATTGAAAGAGAAATTACGATCGAGCGGAATACCGGTTCGAATTTAAAAAAGCATAGGACAAATTGATCAGGGCAACAAAAAAAGATAGGAAATTAGTGGTCGATATATTGGTAGAGGCCTTCTATCCCTTACAGGACGATAACTCCATCAATTTTATTGTTCGGCACGATGAAAAACGGAGGTATCGGATGCGTTTGTTGATGGAATATCTTTTCGATAAAGCCCTACGTACCGGCGAAATCTTTTTATCGGATAATTTGGGCAGTTGTCTTCTGACTACCTATGCCCATAAGGACAATTTTAGTCTGGCCAAGCTATTTTCGACACTACGTTTGGCCCTGTTCTGTATCGGTTTGCCACGAATAGGCGACGTATTAAAGCGCCAAAAGATCATACAGCGGAACTATCCCAAAGGAAAGTATATTAGACCGATGATTTTTGCGGTCAAAAATGAATATCAAGGAACGGTAACGGCGGCCAAACTCATTATGCAGGTATATAAGGAAAAACAGCACTTGGAACTCCCGATCATTGTGGACACTGCCAGTGAAGACCTTGTAAAACTCTATCAAAAATTTGGCCTCCGCATTTTTAATACCGAAAACGATCTCGGGTTCCCTATTTATATGTTACGGATGGACAAGGTCCCGGATATGAAGGGCGGAAAGCAACAAAAGAAAGTAAAAAAAGATGAATCAAGAATTCAAGTTTAATACCCCGGATTGGGGAAAGGCCGAAAATGGGCTCGTCCCGGCCATCATTCAAGACGCTAGCACTAAAAAGGTACTGATGTTGGGGTATATGGACGATGCCGCGCTTACTAAAACCCAGAAAATGGGAAAGGTTACCTTCTATAGCCGTAGCAAAAAACGCTTATGGACCAAAGGGGAAGAAAGTGGTCATTTTTTGGCCCTTGTCGATATTAAAAATGATTGCGATAACGACACCTTATTGGTTACCGTTGATCCTCAGGGCCCTACCTGCCATACGGGAAGCGATACCTGTTGGGGAGAGGATAACAGCAGTAATTTCGGGTTTCTATCCCGTTTAGAAGCTATTATCGAACAAAGGCGTACTGCGGCAGATGGGAGTTCTTCTTATGTAGCTTCCCTATTTGAAAAGGGCATCAACAAAATTGCCCAAAAAGTTGGGGAAGAAGCCGTTGAAACCGTTATCGAGGCCAAAGACGATAATGATGAGCTGTTTTTAAATGAAAGTGCCGACCTCTTGTTCCATTACCTTATTCTACTTCAAGCCAAAGGGTTTACATTGAAAGATATTGAGGCGGTATTAAAAGGTAGGCACTAATTCGTACAATTCATTGGTTCTCTTAAGTTGTACCCTTGGAAAAGTTCTTTGTCTAGGACTTACTCTTTTTTAATAAGCTGAGAAGAACCGCTCAATTTTTTTTTAATGATGTCGGCATCACCTCTATAGATAAGTCTACTAGCTCCCGAAGCTATAACTTCCATGTTTTTGATAACAGCGATATAGGCGTCACTTGCCCCTGACAAACGCAAGTCCGCTGTTTGAATGTTTAAGTCGAAATCGCGCAGTTCACTGCTTCCCGAAAGAGCGATATGCGCGTTTTTAACTGTTCCACTTAAGTCGCTTTCGGAAGCACCGTTCGATTTTAAGTACAACTCCTCCACTTGTAGTGCACCATCAAAATCGGATGACCCGGAAAGACTTATTGAAAGGTTAGGTACCGAAAGTTGGTTTTCCAGAATTATTTTTGCCGCCCCATTGATATCGAATGCCGAAAGCGTTTTGGCTTGTATATACACTTCTAGTGTTGCGTTCCCCCGAATACGTGCGGATTTTTTTAGTCCGATGATCAAATCGTCATCTTGTTTTTCAATAACGACTAATTTTTGAACATCCTCGTTAGCGACTAGGATGATGCTTTCGTTGGTTTCCGAAAAAGTAACGAAAACGTTGAACGCATCCGATACTTTGAGCGCCGTATAATCTGAGATATTGATCTCTTTGTTGATAACATCTCCTGAGGCCGTAATGGTTTCGACATTACAAGAGTGGAATAGACCGGCAGTAATCATAACAATTACAAGTAGTTTGAGTTTTTTCATAACCAGGTTAAATGAATAGTTTTGTTAAAATGAGCGCGTTTTCAAATGATTTGCTACGGTCATTATTGGTTCGAGGTTATTTCGTTTGATGTTGAAAGCATTGTTTTACGCAGTTTTATTACCGGTATCCATTGAAAATTTACAGGAAACCATTCCGCGGTTTCCACTGCGGGTAGTGCCGTGTCCGCATTCAACTCCTTTATAAATACTTGGTTGTTAACGGAAAATACGTGCTTGGTATGTATGACGTTGTGATGTACGCTGTTTTGGGGCTGTTCTTTAATTTTCATCTTGTAGTTTTAGTGGAATTATAGGTTGCGACAACCCGCCTTGGGTTATTGGATGTTTTTCTTATACCGATTTCGTCCCAAGTTGAAAACGCCGACTTTGATCCCTATTCCGGCAGAAAAACCGTTTATTCTGGTTACCGGCGAACTTGGAATGGAAAAAGTGCTTGAAAAGCGGTACTTAATTCCGGCTTCCAGTTGCAGATATCTGGAAATGTTGAACAAGGCGCTAACACCGGGTTCCAGAACGAATATGGCATCGATATCATCCTCATCAAATTCCTCTTCAAGATCATCGTCGTTAAAGTCGTCCCCAATAGCTCCGACACCCCCGGCGGCGATAAGTACCGGGAAGGAAAGGTTCACTTTTCTTTTGCTGAATAAAATGGGTTCTAGGTGCAGTCCCATATATGCCCCTATAAGGTCTTCTTGTCGGGAAAGAGCCGGATTAAACCTGTTTTGATCGGAGTAGAAGAATTTGCCTTCGAAACCCGCTTCGAATTGTTGGTTGGCTACGTAAGCGAGTTTTAAACCGCCAATGAACGTGTCTTCCCCGTCCAGTTCCCCAACAGCGGTGGTAAGGCCCAAATACACCCCATGTACAACATTGTTGCGGTCATTGAACTCAAGATAATCCTCGTTTCCTTCCGTTTGTTTTTCCGAAGGTTCCTGTGCATATGCCAAAGCTGTCGCTATAAAACACAACAAGCCCAGCACTAGTGATCGATACTTCATTTTACGGTTTTTAATTGATTGTTTTCGGTTTTCTGTTCTTTTTTTATGCTAACATGGCTCCAAAAGGGAGTGTTTTGTAATCACTCTTCTTTTAACAATACCACACCCTTTTTGCCATTCACGGAAATTTTCCCGGATCCTTTAGATCCATAGGTCGCTCGAATTTCTCGAATGCGTTTTCCTTTGTCTATCATTTTCGTATTTACGTTTTTAAACGATTTCGGAATGCGCAACAAGCCCTGTTCCAAGGTCGCTTCAAAGTTGAAATCGAGATCTGAAATATTCAAACTGATTTCAGAGGATTCCTGTGTAAGATCTATGGTCGGTTCGCGACTCATGAAGCGGGACACTCTAAAATCCGCTATTTTCATTAACATCTTTATTGCTCCGCTCATTTCCCGTACACGCATTTCACTAAATTTCAATTCCCCATGTACCGATCCCAAAGCGGATATGTCAATATTATCTTTACTGGAATACAATTCTAACGACCGTATATTTTCAATGGTGATATCCGAACCAGAACTGTTGATTCGTAGGTCTTTGGCACCCGTCATGTCAAGTCCACCGTTTTTTAACCGAAGGGTGCCATAATCGATCGTTTTTGCTCTCAATTTCCCATATTTTAAGTTCAGGTCTATAGCGTTCAGATTTTCGTTTATCCACACATCACCATGTTGGATCTCACCTTTTAGCTTTCCGCTCCAATCCTCGATAATCAGGTCGCCAAAAGTATTGGTCACCTGTAGTTCAGCGTTTTTGGGCAAATACACGGTATAGTTGATCTCTACATTACTGCGGTCCGCATCAAAAGGGTTTACCTTGTTAAAATATTTCGTAAAGAACCCCGTATTTTTATCCGATATATCGGAGGCAATGGATATCAGGTCGTTCTTTTTGGTATCGATTATGGCTATACGTCCCAATAAATTTTCGGCGTATTCTTTTTTCTTGTGAATGGCAGTGATCTTCACCAATACCGATACGTTATTTTTGTCCCAACCGTTTACCGTAACGGAGCCATATTTGTTGGTTAGCTGTACTTTGCCCTTGTTGGAAAGAACAAATTCCTTATCCACCGTTTTCGTAAGGCGCTCCTGCCCGTGACCCGAGGAGCCGAGCATCGCCATACAGGCAAAAAGCACCAATCTTTTACAAAGTGTATCCATAATCATCATCAATTATTTTCGACCCATTGATTTGATCTAACAAGTTTTCAATGAGTTCTATTCTTTTTTTATAGTTTTTTACAATGGCCTCGAGCACAATTTCATTGTCCAAGTTCTTGTTCATCTCCAATCGTAATACCTTATATTCTGCATCCAACTCGTTAATAAATCCCAGAAATTCCTTTTTATCCTCTTGCGAAAGGTTGGGGTGGTTTTGCAAAAGTTCAATTTGCTGTGACACCAGGCCCATATAGTGTGTATCGATATCGATGAGTTCTTTATCCACAAACTGCGTTTGTTCCGTAGCGCCGTTCCTAGCGAAAAAACCAATGGAAGCCGCCAAACCCACCAAAAACAATAAGCTTGCCGCAATGCCAACACTTCTGGAACGCCAAAGCGGCAGTACTTTCTGTTCCGGTAAGTCCCCTTCTATTTTTGCCCAAAGCATTTCGCGATCTGCCTTATGCTCGTCAAACTCATTTTTATGTTCTTGAACGTACTTTTCAAAATTGTCCATTACAACGTCTTTATAATTGTGATCAGTTTTTTCTTTGCCCGATGGTATTGTGATTTGGAGGTAGAGGGACTAATGCCCAGTACCGCTCCTATTTCGATATGGTCATATCCTTCTATCAAGTACAGGTTAATGATCTGTTTGTAACCCATCGGAAGTTCGGCAATACCTTTTTTCACCTTTTGAATGTCTATTTCCGTGTCGACCACCATTTCTTCCTCTGTCAAGTGAAACTCATGGGCTTCCAAGGGAACAATAGGAATTCGTTTTGCTTTGAGATGATTGATGCTGCTATTGATAACGATTCGTTTTAGCCATGCCCCGAATGTGCTATCATAATTGAAGGTTTCTAAGTTCTTAAATGCCCTTACGAAACTTTCTTGAACAATATCCTCGGCATCTTCCTTGTTGCCCAGCATTCGATACCCAATATTATACATCGCATCCACGTATAGCGTATACAGCTCGTATTGCGCGTTACGATGGCCTTTCTTGCATTTTTCAACAAGCGTCCTGTGCGTAAAATGAATATTGGGTCCCAATTAAATTTGCTTGGTTATCATCACATCTATAATGTAATGCTATTCTAAAAGACAGTTCCGAATTTGAAAGGTTGCACCCGGAAGGAAAAAAATAAAGAAAGGTAAAGAATTTGAGGGCCGAGAGCAGTGCCGTTTTAAAAAATTCTATAAAACATTTTGGTTTTGGAAGCGATGTTCCCTTTTTGTGTGAAGATTCCCAATCTTTAGTTCGCCCTGAAATGAAAACGGTTGTAGTCAATTGAAAAAAGGATATCGACGTTTTTTAAAAAGCGTTTTCCTTCTAGTAAGGTGCAACCCTTTGTTTTTCCCGTTGTCCCTAATAGGGAAATCAAAAAACAACACCTAACAGAAATGAACATGCTTCTAAAAAAGAATATCAAAATGGAACTTAGGGGGTACTGTTGCCTCTTTTTCCTTTTAAGTATCGGTGCGGTTATGGCCCAAGGTACCTATACCATAAGTGGTACCATTACCGATAAGGGCAATGGAGAAACCCTTTTTGGTGCCTCGGTCTTTTTAAAAGGAACGCGTTTGGGGGGCGTTACCAATGAATATGGCTTTTATTCCCTTACGGCCCCAGAAGGAACCTATACAATGGTCATTTCCTATATGGGATTCCGTGATGTGGAGCAACAGCTGGTATTGGACCAAAATCAAAAGCGGCATCTGGAACTATCGGAAATTTCTACCAATTTGGAAGAAGTCGTGGTTACGGCCGAGGAGCCCGAAAGGGCCCTGCTCAAAAAGCCCGAAATGAGCGTGGCGAAGATGAACATTGCAACCGTAAAACGGATGCCGGTAGTATTGGGTGAAGTGGACATTTTAAAATCCCTTCAAATGCTACCCGGGGTAACCAACAATGGTGAGGGTACAGGAGGTTTTCATGTCAGGGGAGGCGGACAAGATCAGAATTTGGTGCTGCTCGATGAGGCGATCATCTACAACACTTCCCATATGTTCGGATTCTTTTCCGTTTTTAATGCGGACGCCATCAAGGATGTAAAATTATACAAGGGGGGAATTCCCGCTCGTTTTGGAGGTCGTGTTTCCTCCGTACTCGATGTACGGCAAAAAGACGGGAACAAAAAGCGCCTGGCCCTTACCGGCGGTATCGGTTTTATTTCCAGTCGGTTGGCGGTAGAAGGACCCATGTTCAAAGAAAAGGGTTCTTTTTTGATCGCGGGACGCCGTTCTTATGCCGATTTGTTGCTAAAGGCCGCCGGAGAAAAGAACAGTGTTGGGTTTTACGATTTAAATTTAAAGACGAATTATAGTATCGATAGCAGTAACAAACTTTACCTATCAGGTTACTTCGGCAGGGACAACTTTGAATTGGGCGATAGTTTTAACAGTGGTTATGGAAACACTTCGGGAAATCTCAGATGGAACCATATTTTTAACGATAAACTTTTTTCGAACCTATCGCTAATTGCCAGTAAATACGATTATAAAATCGGTATAGCCCTGGATGAGTTCGACTGGGTGTCGTCCATCAACAATTACAACGTCAAATATGACCTTAAGTACTATTGGAACGATAGGTTTAAACTTGATTTTGGGGCAAGCGGCATCTACTATGATTTTGACCCTGGCCAAATAAAGCCTACCTCGGATAATTCACCGGTAAACCCCTTGGCTTTGGACCGGAAAAGGGCTTTTGAATCCGGTGTATATGCCAACGTGGAGCACAAGCTTACCGATGAACTTACCGTTCAGTATGGTCTGCGCTATAGTATGTTCGACCGCTTGGGAGGACAAGCAATGGTCGATTATGCCGAGGATAGACCGGTAGTGTACAATTCGGTGCTCGACATCTATGAACGGGGTACCGTTATCGGCGAAACCGATTTCGAAAAAGGGAAAACTATCGAACGGTTCGGGAATTTGGAACCTCGAGCGTCCCTAGCGTATGAACTCAACGAACGTTCCTCGATAAAGGCGGGATTTTCAAGGGTGGCGCAATACATACATCTGCTGTCCAATACCAGTTCGGCAACACCATTGGACGTATGGACACCCAGTGGTCGGTATGTTGCGCCCCAACTATCGAACCAGTATGCGCTTGGTTATTTTCGAAATTTAAAGGACAACCGGTATTCATTGGAAGTAGAGGCATATTATAAAAACGTTGCCAATCGAATCGATTATATCGACGGCTCCGACTTGATTGGTCAAAACACTATAGAAACGGAAATATTGAACGGGGAATCAAGGGCTTATGGGTTGGAACTTTTACTCCGTAAAAATGAAGGTGATTTTACGGGATGGATTGCCTACACCTTATCCAAATCGGAACAAAGGACTCCCGGGGGTGCAGCGGGCGGTGCCGGCATCAATAATGGCGCCTGGTACAACACCCCCTTTGATAGAACCCATGATATTTCCATATCGGGATCGTATCGTTTGAACGATAAATGGGGTTTTAGCACTAATCTGGTTTTTCAGACCGGAAGGCCGGTTACCTATCCCAATGGCCAGTATCAGTACGAAGGGCTGTCGATCGCAAGCTATGCCGACCGAAATTCGGACCGTTTGCCCGCTTACCACCGCTTGGATCTTGCGGTAAATTATAAACCGAACCGACGCCCGGACAAAAGATTGAAAGGGGAATGGGTGCTGGGTATTTATAATGCCTATGGGCGTAAGAATGCCGCGGCCATCTCCTTTGGCCAGAATATTGAAACAGGCGCTAACGAGGCCACCAGAACTGCCATTTTTGGTATTGTACCATCCCTTACCTATAACTTTAAATTTTAAAAAAATGAATAGCTATAAAACAATCCTTTTTCTATTGATGGCCACAGGTCTTTTTTCATGTGAGGACGTTATCGATGTTCCAGTGCAAACCGCGGCCGCACGGCTGACCATAGAAGCTTCCTTGGATTGGGAGAAAGGTACGGCAGGAAATGTACAAACGATAAAACTGAGCACCTCCACGGCATTTTTTGATACCGTTAGCAACACTGCGGTCACTGGCGCGCAGGTAAGTGTAACCAATACGGACATGTCGGCTCAGTTCGATTTTGTGGACCAGGACAACGGAACGTATACCACAACGGAATTCGTTCCGGTAATAGGGCAGTCCTACACACTGGAAATAGTGTATAATGGTGAAACTTATCGTGCTACGGAAACCTTGAACCCTGTTACGGAGATTTCAGAGGTACTGCAATCCCGGGACGATGGCTTTAGCGAGGACGAGCTTGAGGTACGTATTATCTTTACCGATCCGGAAGAAGAAGGAAACAACTATCTTTTTAAATTTCAAAAGCTTGGCGAGTTGTTACCGACCCTAGAAGTGGGCACTGACGAATTTATAAATGGAAACGAAATCGATTGGTGGTATGAAATAGAAGAAGATGAGGATACCGAAACGATAGAAGCTTTTGCACCTGGGGATGTTGTCAATATAGAAATGTACGGCATTTCCAAAGCATACAACGATTATTTAGAGATTTTGACAGATCAGGTAGGAGGCGTTGGACTCTTTGAGGCTACCCCCGTAGCGGTAAAGGGAAATTGTGTCAATCTTACAAACCCGGAAAATTTTGCACATGGATATTTTCGGCTGACCGAATTCAATAAAACAAGTTACACCTTTGAATAAGGGCTTGCCAAGTTGTCCTGTTCTATCAGGCGACGTAGTCCGGCCGTATTTCATTGATCATGGAGGTCGGTTGAAAGGATACATTTCAGTGTAAGACTTTCAGTGTCTACGAATTTTCAACAAGTCCGCAATCGCAATTGGCGGTCAGTAATTTTTATGGATTATATAATAGCTTAATGCCAACCGTTTACTGCCGCTTTGATGCAATGCTGAAAAAGAATTTTACACGCTTCCTATGAACCTACACTTTTTTAAATGCATGGTGGTATGGTTTAGGCGCTATTCTTTAAGGGGTTTTCGCCGTAAAGGATATTTTTTGAAGAAGGTAAGGCTTCTCCACAACCATTCGAACGGGCCATAATAAAAGTGTTGCAACCACTTTTTACTGTATACGATTTGTATTGTGATCAGGGCCAGGGCGATAAAAAAAGTATAGGTGTTTTGAAGCACCCCCAAATACCCTAGGCCCCACCCAAAAAACAGAAAGGTTCCGATCAAACTCTGTAAAACATAGTTCGTGAGGGCCATTCGGCCAAAAGGCGCGAATTTTCCAAGCAAACGTTCCATTTTGCGTTTTCGGTACAGTACTACAAAAAGGGCAATGTAGAGGAAGGTCATGGTCATATTGGCCAAGTCCATTCCCGTAAGTCCCACCATGGCCGTCCAATTGTTCATTTGAACATCCGGACCAATACTTGAGAATGCCGCTGCCGTAACCCCCATGGCAACGACCAAACCGACTCCCGACCAGATCAATACCTGCTTGGTCATGTTTTTGTCGGTTCGAAACCGTTTAAAAAAACCGATACGGCCGGCATAAAGTCCAATTAAAAAGAAGGCAAAGGTAAAATAGCCTCTTCCGAATAAACCATATTGAAAGTTCAATTTATCCAAATGCCCCTCTACGGCATTCGTTTTGAATACCTCCAGGAGACCTCCCTCCTTCAAGGTGTTGTAATACCCGACTACCCTAGGGGCGTCGGTTCCGGTAGTGTCGGTCTGTTCCAAGAACAGGTGCTCGCCCCCGAAGTATTTAAAAATCACAAACCTTCCCAATCCTAAAAACAGTATAAAAGCTATCCCAAGTATCCATTTTGATCCAAGCCTGTAAAAAGGAATCAGGAATATTCCTAAAAAAGCATAAACGGTTAAAATGTCGCCCCTATAAAAAAAACTGTGCACATAACCGATACCTAGCAGTAGTAGTAAACGCCATAAAAACCTTCCGGCAAAAGGGACTTCTTTATTGCGTGCATTGTCCATTTGAATGAAAAAGCTAAGACCGAACAAAAATGAGAACAGCGCGATGAATTTTCCTCGCAGGAAAATACCGATAAGGGCGTTGATGATTTGGTCGGTTATGCTTGGATTAACACTTTCATAAAAGGCGGAAGGGGCCTGGGCACCAATATATTGTTCTACGATATGGCAAATGGCGATACCGGCCAGTGCAAATCCCCTCAAGGCATCGATAATCTCGATTCTTTCATTTTTGGTGGCCATAGGTAATGTGTTAGGCGTATTTCATCGTTTAAGATACAATAAAAGCGCTGGAACCGCTAAATGGTAAAGAGTGATAAGTTGAAAGTAAGTGATGAGTAGGTAGTCAATAGTGTCCGGTTGTAACTAAAAGATTTTCAATTGGTTGCAATTGTCGTTCTTTGAAATTTGAAATTCGT
>NZ_JBNGOP010000050.1:0-12924 GCF_050589625.1 Maribacter sp. 2-571
AACGAATTTCAAATTTCAAAGAACGACAATTGCAACCAATTGAAAATCTTTTAGTTACAACCGGACACTATTGAGTATTGAGTAGTAAGTAGTTGGGAGATTTTCAGTTAGCAATTAGCGGTTTGTGGTAATTAGTGGAAAGTAAAAAGTAAAAAGTGGTTACTGGGTACTCCTCCAATTTTGAATTTGAGCTTGAATTTGAGTTTGAATCTGAATTTGCCATTTGAGTTTGAACTTGATACTTGCATTTGAACTTTTTCAGTCTTTGTTCTTTTCTCTTTCAGCGCAGCGGTCTTTTTTCAATTAGCAATTAGCAATTAGCAATTAGCGGTTTGCAGTAATTAGTGGTGCGTAAAAAGTGGTTAGTGAAAAGTATTGAGTATGAAGTAATAAGTAGTAAGAGGTTGGGAGATTTTCAGTTAGCAATTAGCGGTTTGCGGTAATTAGTAAAAAGTGGAAAGTGGTCACTGGGTACTCCTCCAATTTTGAATTTGAATTTGAACTTGAGTTTGAGCTTGAGCTTGACACTTGCACTTGAACTTGCACTTTTTTAGTCTTTGTTCTTTTCTCTTTCAGCGCAGCGGTCTTTTTTCAATTAGCAATTAGCAATTAGCAATTAGCAATTAGCAATTAGCAATTAGCAATTAGCGGTTTGCAGTAATTAGTGGTGCGTAAAAAGTGGTTAGTGAAAAGTATTGAGTATGAAGTAATAAGTAGTAAGAGGTTGGGAGATTTTCAGTTAGCAATTAGCGGTTTGCGGTAATTAGTAAAAAGTGGAAAGTGGTTACTGGGTACTCCTCCAATTTTGAATTTGAATTTGAACTTGAGTTTGAGCTTGAGCTTGACACTTGCACTTGAACTTTCTCATTTTGGTCCGGTCTTTGATAATCGGTTGCTATAAACAATCGACCCTTATGCGAAAATGTCTACTCTATTTCTTTTTACTATGTGCCGCGCTCCTTGCCGCCCAATCCGGGAAAAATGTAGCGCCCCAATTATTTAAGGTCAACGCCCTGGCTCCCGGAGTGTCTTACGAACTTGGTGTGGGCCGGAATACCACACTGGACTTTGGTCTGTTTTTTGGCTTTGCGGCACGTGGGGGATCGGATAGGGACACCGAGTTTGGTCTCTTTCCCGGTTTTACCGGAGAATTGCGATACTTCACGAATATGGAGCGGCGAAAATCAAAAGGGAAGTATATTGCAGGAAACAGCGGTAACTATATTGCCCTTGCCAATCAATTTCAATCGGGAAACTCCCTTATCGGAAATTTGGATTTCAATAGCAACTACTACTATAACCTGGGTGTGGTATATGGGATACAGCGTACCCGTAAAAAAGGATTTTATTGGGGCATATCCTTTGGCCCAGGGCTGTTTAAGGATGAATTTGACACTGATTTTGGACTGATGCTCAATGCCCGTTTGGGTTGGGTGATCGGTAAACGAGGGTAGAAAAATAACTACCTCAAAATCAACTACATAAAAATAACTCAAGATTGTGTTGAGGACTGAAAAATAGCAGTATCTTTGCACGCCTGAATAATAGATGTCTATTATTGAATATATGTGCTTATGTCAACAACAAAGAATATTGCGATTATTGCCCACGTAGACCACGGTAAAACGACCCTGGTAGATAAAATCATGTACCATTGTCAGCTGTTCCGAGAGAATCAGAATACCGGAGATTTGATTTTAGACAATAATGATCTGGAACGGGAGAGGGGAATAACCATCACCTCAAAGAACGTTTCAGTGGTGTATAAGGATACCAAGATCAATATTATCGATACCCCTGGTCACGCCGATTTTGGCGGTGAAGTGGAACGGGTATTGAATATGGCCGATGGTGTTCTTTTATTGGTCGATGCATTTGAGGGACCTATGCCCCAAACGCGTTTTGTACTACAAAAAGCGATCGATCTTGGGTTAAAGCCATGTGTTGTTGTCAATAAGGTGGACAAGGAAAACTGTACGCCCGAGGAAGTTCATGAAAAAGTGTTCGACCTGATGTTCGAACTTGGAGCAGAAGAATGGCAGCTTGATTTTCCTGTGGTCTATGGCTCCGCCAAGAACAATTGGATGAGCGATGATTGGCAAAACGAAACCGATAACATTGAACCTTTGTTGGATATGGTGGTGGAACACATTCCCGCCTTTAAGCCGGAGGAAGGTACTACCCAAATGCTGATAACCTCATTGGATTTCTCTTCCTTTACCGGAAGGATCGCCATTGGTCGATTGCAGCGTGGCGTACTTAAGGAAGGACAACAGGTTTCGTTGGTAAAACGGGATGGTAGCATTGCCAAATCAAAAATAAAGGAGCTTTTCACCTTTGAAGGCTTAGGACGTAAAAAAGTGAAAGAGGTGGCTACCGGTGACATCTGCGCTATTGTCGGACTGGAAGGTTTCGAAATTGGCGACACGATCGCCGATATCGAGCATCCCGAAGGCTTAAAGACGATAGCCATCGACGAGCCTACCATGAGCATGTTGTTTACCATTAACGACAGTCCGTTTTTTGGACAGGACGGTAAATTCGTTACGTCGCGTCATATTAAGGAACGTTTGGAGCGGGAACTGGAAAAGAACTTGGCCTTACGTGTCGGTGAAACCGACAGTGCCGATAAATTTTTGGTATTCGGCCGTGGCGTGTTGCACCTTTCGGTATTGATCGAGACCATGAGAAGGGAAGGTTACGAATTGCAGATTGGCCAACCTCAGGTAATCATTAAGGAAATCGATGGCGTCAAATGCGAACCGATCGAATCCTTGACCATCGATCTACCTGAAGAAGTTTCCGGACGTGCGGTAGAAATGGTGGCGATCAGAAAAGGGGAGATGACCAGTATGGAAGCAAAAGGAGACCGGATGATATGTGAATTCCTGATTCCTTCGCGTGGTATTATCGGACTTCGAAACCAGCTGTTGACCGCAACCGCGGGAGAAGCCATAATGGCGCACCGCTTTTTGGAATACCAACCAATGAAGGGCGATATTCCGCAGCGTCAAAACGGATCGTTGGTATCCATGGAAAAAGGAAAAGCAATACCATATTCCATAGACAAATTACAGGATCGAGGGAAGTTCTTTGTTGATCCTGGAGAGGATATTTATGAAGGTCAGGTTATTGGTGAAAACTCTAGGGGCGATGATATGACCATCAACATCACCAAAACAAAGAAATTGTCCAACGTTCGTTCTGCGGGAGCGGATGATAAGGCTAAAATTGTACCGGCCATTAAGTTTTCTTTGGAGGAAGCTTTGGAATATATTCAGAAAGATGAATATGTTGAGGTGACCCCGGCACATTTACGGTTGCGTAAAATATACTTGACAGAAGTGGAACGCAAGCGAAATAAAATTGCTTAGACGCCTTACACCAGAAATGGTATTAGTTTGGTATGAGAAATAAAAAAAGCCTCGATAATCATCGAGGCTTTTTTTGTTGACGCGTTCTTATTTTATTGTAACGCTGCGGCAGCAGCGCCTATGATCCCGGCATGATTTTTAAGTTCGGCGGGCATCACGGGTGTTTCGATGGTAATATATTTTTTATACGCCTCAAAATCCTTTGAGGCGCCCCCACCTAAAATAATATGATCTGGGCATACGATCAGTTCGACAAGATTTAAAAATTTATTAAAGCGTTTACCCCATTGGGCATAGCTTAGGTTTTCCCTTTCTTTTGCCGAGTCGGCCGCCCAAAGTTCAATTTTAGAGTATTTTTTATAAGGAATTTGCCCCAACTCGAAATTCGGTAACAGTGTTCCATTAAAAAAGGCACCACTGCCAAGCCCCGTGCCTATGGTAATCATCAGCAACAATCCTTCCTTGCCTTTACCGACACCGTAATTAACGGTAGCATAGCCGGCGGCATCGGCATCGTTCACTACGGTAACGTTCTGGCCCGTTTGTTCTGAAAATAGCTCGGCAACATTGCGGCCCAACCATTTTTTATGCAAATTACCGGGGGATTTGCAGACCCCGTTTTTAATGACCGTCGGAAACCCCACACCGATGGGACCTTTGTGGTCAAAATGCGTCACGATATCGGCAACTACTTTGGCCATTTCCTTTGGTTTTCGCGATGCGGGTGTTGGAATTCGAAAACGTTTGGTCAACATTTCTCCCGTAACGGAATCCACTAATGCACCTTTCATACCCGTTCCCCCAATATCGATACCTAAAACTTCCATTGAATGTGGTTAAAATTCTCGGGCAAAAGTAACAAAAAAGTTTGGCCTTCTGATTGCTCTTCCCTTTGCGCTGACAGTTAGCGGAAGATAAGCGCACGATCAGCGGCCCAATCAATCTTTTTGAAAAATGGCCGTAAGTACAAAATATAGATAATTTTTTGAGTAAAAAAATACGGTTCTAAACTGCCCGTTGTACCACTTCGAAAACCTTGCCGTTGTCGCATTTTAAGGTTTTCGATGGAAATTTTAAAATGAGCGCATAGTCATGTGTCGCCATTAAAATGGTACGGCCCGATTTGTTGATGTCCTGCAACACTTTCATGACCTCTACGCTGGTTTGCGGATCTAAATTGCCCGTCGGTTCATCGGCGATGATCAGTTCCGGGTCGTTCAAAAGGGCCCTGGCAATGGCGATACGTTGTTGTTCTCCACCGGAAATTTCATGTGGAAATTTAAAACCTTTGGTTTTCATGCCCACTTTATCTAAAACTGCTTCAATTTTTGCGGTCATTTTTTGCGCGTCTTTCCAGCCGGTAGCCTTTAAAACGAACTTAAGGTTATTGTTGATGTTGCGGTCGGGCAACAGTTTAAAGTCCTGAAACACGATGCCCAATTTTCGACGTAAAAAAGGGATGTCCTTCTCTTTGAGCTTTTGAAGATCGAAGTCCACAATAGTTCCGTTACCTTTTTTAAGCGGAATATCCCCGTAAAGGGTTTTCATAAAACTACTTTTTCCACTACCGGTCTTTCCGATGAGGTATACGAACTCTCCCGAGTCGATGCTCAGGGTTACGTCCTTTAATACGAGACTGTCCTTTTGAAAGATGTTGGCATCCGTAAGTTGTAAAATGGTCTCCGGCATGGTTATTTAAGATTTTGGGTCGTGCGTAAAACACCGTTCAAAGGCGTTGAAAAGGAGGGGTTTTAGTTCCCGATTACGAACATTTGTTGATATAAAAGTAATAAGTTCCCGGGGATATAAACGGGCACTGCTGTTAAAATCTTTTCCTTTGGTAACACGATGTACCGGCATATGCATTTTGTCGGAACCGAAAAAACCAGCTTTTGTGCCATTATAACGTCATTTAGGAAAGCATGGTTATGCTAGAGGTATTAAAATGCCAAAATAAGGCCCAAAATGGGACCCCGACGCCTCGGAGGTAGGTAAAAGAAAACGTTTAAACGAACTCAAAATATACTTAGGCATCATATTTGTCGTTATAGCTTTTAGTAAAGGAATAACTCAAAACGAGTTCAATAGTTAGAACACTATGCTCAATAAAACAACCGCTTTGATCCCCTTTTTTATGGGGATGGTTTTTTCGGGAATCGCCCAAGAGACCAAAATTTACACCCACGACGATAAGGACTACCAGCAGGCCTTGGCATTGTACAACAATGAACAATATCAGGCCGCACAGACCATTTTTTCCAAGGTAAAGAATACGACCGAAAATTTGGAAACCAAGGCGAACAGCGCGTATTACGAGGCCAACGCCGCCGTTCGGCTGAATCAGTTGGGTGCCGATCGATTAATGGAGGATTTTGTGGAAAAGTATCCCACATCCACCAAAAGGAACGTGGCTTTTGCCGATGTTGCGGAATATTATTTCGAGACCGGAAAGTATCCCTATGCGCTTAAATGGTACAATAAGGTTGACCAAAAGGCCCTATCGAGCAAGGAGATGGGCAAATTCAATTTTAATTATGGTTATTCCCTTTTCTCTTCCGGCAAGCAAAAGGAAGCGGAACGTTACCTCGAAAAAGTAAGCGACTCCCCCACATATGGCTCTCAGGCGAAGTACTATTTAGGATATATTTCCTACCAGCAAGATGATTATGAGGAAGCCAACCAACGCTTCGATCAAATTAACGACCCTGAACTGCTGGCCGAAAAACTGAGCTACTACCAGGCGGACATGAACTTTAAACTGGGCAAATTCGAAAAGGCCATTGCCTTGGCCAAACAGCAGTTGCCAAAGTCTGACCGAAGCGAGAAATCGGAGTTGAACAAAATTATTGGGGAAAGCTATTTTAACATGAAGCAATATGCCGATGCGATTCCGTATTTGGAAGCGTATCGGGGCAAAAAGGGAAAATGGAGCAATACCGATTACTATCTATTGGGATATAGCTATTACAAACAAGGCGATTTTGCCAACGCCATTCAACAGTTCAATAAAATTATCGGCGGTACCAACAGCGTTTCGCAAAATGCCTATTATCATCTTGCGGAATGTTACCTGAAACTGGAAAAAAAGCAGGAGGCGCTCAATGCCTTTCGCAACGCCTCCCAAATGGACTTCTCGGCCGAAATCCAAAAAGACGCGTATTTGAACTATGCCCGATTGAGTTATGAAATCGGTAACGCTTACGAACCGGTGCCCCTTGTCATTTCAAGTTATTTGGAGCGTTTCCCGAACGACGACCATCAGCAGGAAATGCAAGAACTACTCGTCGATTCCTATATCACTTCCAAAAACTTTGCCGGGGCAATGGAGCTTTTGGAAAAGAACAAAGGTTTCGCAAGCAAGGCCACCTATCAAAAAGTGGCCTATTATAGAGGAATCGAATTGTTTATGGAAGGCGACTTTGGGGCCGCTTCCGAGGTGCTCCAAAAATCATTGGGCAGTGCCGAGGATGCGTTGTTCAAGGCCAGGGCCCATTATTGGAAAGGGGAATCGGAATATCAGTTGAACCGTTTTGAACAGGCATTGACCAATTTTATTGCCTTTCGTGACAATCCTATCTCCAAATCTACCGAAGTGTTCAACGATTTTGAGTACAACTTGGGATACACCTATTTTAAACTTCGAAAATACCCGGAGGCCATATCGAGTTTTCAACGTTTTACGGCATCGAATACCGATGATGTCCAAAAAAAATATGATGGGTTTTTACGTTTAGGGGATAGCCACTTTGTTACCCGGGCGTATTGGCCTGCCATAGAAACCTATAACATGGCGTTGGAGTTGTCGGGACCGCAAAAGGATTATGCCGCCTATCAAAAAGCAATGAGCTACGGTTTTGTGGATCGTAGAGATACAAAAATTGAAGAGTTGGATCGTTTTGTATCCGCTTATCCGAAATCCACCCTTAAAGATGATGCCCTTTTCGAACTTGGCAATACCTATGTGTCTTCCGGAAAAGAACAGCAGGGATTACGAACGTACGATGTGCTGATCACCGAGTACGGCCGAAGTAAATTAGTGCCCCAAGCCCTTATGCGACAAGGGTTGGTCCACTATAACGGCAGCCGGAACGAACAAGCTTTGGCCAAATTTAAAACGGTGGTACGGGATTTCCCCAATACCCAAGAGGCCATACAGGCCGTTGCAACGGCAAAACTGATCTATGTGGACCTGGGTAGGGTGGACGAGTATGCCGCTTGGGTGAAAAACCTGGATTTTGTAGAAGTTACCGATTCCGAACTGGACAACGCCACATTCGAATCGGCGGATAAGCAAAATTTAGAAGGAAAGAAAGACGCGGCGATCAAGGGGTATGAAAAATACCTACAACAATTTCCCAACGGACGGCACGCTATCAAGGCCAACTTTAAGCTCGCGCAACTGTATTTTGCAAAAGGGGAAAAAGAAAAAGCACTGGCCAATTACCGTGTGGTGGCGAACAAGGGAAGCAATGAATATGCCGAGCAGGCACTTACCAGGGTTTGCGAGGTATATATCGGTAAGGATGATTATACGAGCGCACTTCCCTATTTGGAAAGGCTGGAGGCTACGGCCGACATTCAACAGAACCGGACCTTTGCCCAATCGAATTTGATGAAAGGGTACTACCAACAAAAAAATTACGATCAAACCTTGGCATATGCCGAAAAAGTGTTGGCGACCCCTAGTATCGATAACAGGATAAAGAGTGATGCCAAAATTATGATCGCTCGCTCGGCCATAGCCACAGGGGACGACCAAATAGCGGAAGAGGCCTATGGTGAGGTCTTAAAAATTGCCAGCGGTGCCACTGCTGCGGAGGCACTATACTACAGTGCGTATTTTATGAACAGGTCTTCCGATTATGAAAATTCCAACACTGCGGTACAGCGTTTGGCAAAGGATTATGCGGCCTATAAGGAGTGGGGCGGAAAAGGGCTGTTGATCATGGCCAAGAATTTCTATGCGCTGGGCGATGCCTATCAAGCCACTTATATCTTGGAAAGCGTTATCGATAATTTTGCCCAATATCCCGAAATCGTTTCCGAAGCGAAGGGCGAGTTGGGCATTATAAAATCCAAGGAAGCTAAAAGCAATTCGTCGGTAGATCTCCGAAATTAAATTACCTACACAAAAGAACACTGTATGTATAAGCAATTCTATATTTCATTGGTACTGTTCGTAGCCGTGATCCATACGTTTCGGGCACAGGAAGATGAGGATGAAAACGATTTGGGAACCGAAACGGTTACGGTAACAAAAGCCTATTCCCCGACCATTTCCGATGCGTTTAAAATAAAAACGGTACCGAACTTGAACGATTCCATCGTACTTCAAAAAAAGAAAATAGACTATAGCATCTTTTCGGTTCCCGTAGCGTCGACATTTACGCCGGCCAAGGGAAAGGCGTCGACCGTTAAAAAAACGCCCCCACCCGAACTCTTCAATTCCTATGCCGCTGCAGGAGGGGGAAACCCGGCCAATGTGATGGCCGAATTTTATACCAGTAGAACCATAGATCGGGAATCGGGATATACTATCGGACTTGATCACAACTCCTCGCGGGGCGATATTGCCGGCGTTGCCCTGGATAATATTTTTAGCAATACCGAGTTGGAAGGCGCCTACAAAAAACGGGACCGCGACATCGATTGGGGTTTTGATATTGGGGCGCAGCACCAGCTGTACAATTGGTATGGGCTACCGGCCGAAACTTTCGATCAGACCGTTATCGATGGTATCGATGAACGGCAGAATTACTTTATGGCCGAGGCAGGTGCACATATCAATGTTTCCGATGCCTACTTTAAAGGAGCCTCCGTGCAGTATCGACGGTTTTGGGATGCGGTAAAATCAGGGGAGAACCGAGTGGTATTGGAACCGGAATTTGAATTTCCGGTACAAGACGAAATGTTTGGGATTCGGTTAAAGGTAGATTATGTGAACGGAAATTTTGAAAATGCTCCCTTGAGCGTTCCCGACAATACCTCCGGTATCGGTTATAGCAATCTACAGGTGGGCGTAAACCCCGTACTGACCATGTTGAGAGACGACCTTTCCCTTAAGTTGGGAGTAAATCTGGTGTATGGACTTGATGGCGAACGAAACGACGGTAACTTTTACATATACCCGGCGGTTACCGCGTCCTATCGCTTGTTGGACGATTTTGCAATTGCTTATGGCGGTATAGAAGGTACGCTAAGGCAAAATTCGTATTACGGTTTTGTAGCGGACAACCCGTTCGTTTCCCCAACACTGAATATTGTACCAACAGACCAGCAATACGATGGGTATTTGGGACTTCGCGGACAATTGTTGCCTAATTTAAGTTATAATGTAAAAGCCTCCTACAAAGCGGAGAACCGTAAACCGTTGTTCTTGTTGAATCCGCAAAATACCTTGCGCACGGATGAAAAGGGATACAATTTTGGGAACTCCTTCAATGTGTTTTATGACGATGTAAAGACGCTCGGTATCTTTGGGGAGCTCAATGTGGACTTCAACCGCAACTTTACCGTGAGCGTGAATGCCGCATACTTCAATTACAGCACGGAAACGGACAATCCGGCATGGAACCTACCGGAAGTTACGGCCAACCTTTTCTTGGATTATCAGTTGGGCGAAAAATGGTTTATGGGAGCCAACCTCTTTTTTGTGGGGGAACGACAGGATGTGGCTACGGTGGCTATTCCCAGTGGAGTTACTGCGGACTTCCCTGCTACCATACTAGACCTCGACAGCTTTTTTGATGCGAACGCACACGTTGGATACCGCTTGAACAATCAATTGTCGGTATTTCTGAAAGCGGCGAACATTGCGAACAACAACTACCAGCGGTGGGCCAATTTTCCTGTTCAGGGAATACAGGTTCTTGCCGGCGCAACCTATAAATTCGATTTTTAAAACGTTTCTATACGTTCGACCTACCCGTGGCAATGCGCTGTGCTAACACATATTTTTCTTTTTCGAAACGATAGTTGCGGCAAAGGTCTGGAACCGATTTAGCGTTAAAATGGGACAATCCAACTTGTTCATTAGCTACGCATTTGGCTCCAATGCAAGCATGCTTTTCTTTTTTAAGTTCCTTTCCCGAAAAAATAGAAATAGCGGGAAACTGAAAGCAAGGGCGACCAAAAAAGTGAGGGGGATAAAAATCCACCAATGTTTCATCTTGAGTTTACGGGCCTCTAGCACCATCCATACCAAAAAGGCAACGGCAACTACCGCAATATCCGCGTTGATGGAACTGGCGGGCAAGGTCGTTTTTGTTAGGGCGATAAAATTGCCAATGGAGGTATCATCAACCTCCAAGTAAAAACGGATATTGTAATACCATGTCGCACATAGACCGACAACGGCAAGCAACAGAAAAAAAACTTCGGTACCGGTAATTTTTTGGGTCATACCGTTTCGGGTTTAATTAGTTTTACAGCAGTTCGATACTAGGGGTTTAGTACAATACGAAACATCTATTCCATAAACCGCCTGATTCTTTCGAATAGGACCTTTTCCTAACGAAAACAAAAGATACAAAAAAGCCATTCGAGAAGAATGGCTTTTTACTTTGAGCAATAAAATGATCGCTGGTTATAGCTTTGCAAACATTTGCTGCATTTTTTCTTGTTCTTCCTCGGCAAGCACCGGGTCTACCAAAATACGACCGCTATGCTCATCGGTGATGATTTTTTTTCTGGAAGCGATTTCTACCTGCACCTGTGGAGGAATGGTAAAGAACGAGCCTCCGGAGGCACCCCTTTCGATCGGTACAACGGCCAAGCCGTTTTTTACGTTACGGCGAATACGGGTATAGGCCTTTACCAAACGTTGGTCTATTTCTTCCTGAAACTTTTCCGATTTGGTCAATAACGCTTTTTCTTCCTTTTCGGTCTCGGCCAAAATAGCATCAAGCTCCCCTTTTTTGTGTTTCAAATGGGATTCACGTTCCGATAGTTTTTCCTTCGTTTCGTTGACCACTACTTTTTTCTGCTCGATCTGCGCCTTGAATTCCTTTATGTTTTTTTCGGCCAGTTGAATTTCAAGTTCTTGAAACTCCAATTCCTTGCTGATCGAATTAAACTCCCTACTGTTGCGAACATTTTTTTGTTGTTCACTATATTTTTTGATCAAGGCCTTTGCTTCCTCGATTAAATTCTTTTTTGCACCAATTTCATAATTGATGGTCTCCACATCGGTCTTTAACTTGTCGATCCTTGTTTTAAGCCCCAAAACCTCGTCTTCCAAATCTTCCACTTCCAAGGGAAGCTCTCCGCGTACATTGCGGATTTCATCAACTCTAGAATCGATCAACTGCAAATCGTACAATGCCCTTAATTTTTCTTCTACCGTTGCTTCTGCTTTTTTTGCCATACTTTATAGATAATTGATCGGATTGGTTTTGCATTCCGATAAATGGATTGCAAAATTAGGTAATTTTTTTGTAAGATAATCAACTAAAAGATTTTTTGTAAACTGCTCTGTTTCATAGTGTCCGATATCGGCAACCACTATTTTTGACTCGGCCTCGTAGTATTGGTGGTATTTGATGTCGGCGGTGATGAACATGTCGGCTCCCGCGGCCCTTGCCGCGCCGATGGCAAAAGCACCGCTACCCCCTAAAACCGCTACTTTTTGTACATTCTTGCCCAGTAGTCGCGAATGACGGATACCCGCAGCGTTCATACGTTTTTTTACCAACTCAAGAAAATCGAGCTCCTTCATGGGAGTGGCCAAGGTACCTACCATTCCCATTCCAATAGTGGGGTTCCTATTTTCTATGGTCAGTATTTCGTACGCCACCTCCTCATAGGGATGGTTGGTCTTTAAGGAATGCAGTATTTTAGATTCCAGGAAATCGGAAAAAATAAGGTTGATCTCTATTTCATTCTCCTGGTGTATTTTTCCTAAGGTCCCCTTTACGGGATTTGCCCCGTTCTCGGGCAAGTAGGTGCCGATGCCTTGACCGTTAAAACTACAATGGCTATAATTCCCAATGTGGCCGGCCCCGGCTTCGAAAAGGGCTTTTCGCAATGCCGATGCTTCCGCCTCTGGAACATAAGTAGTCAATTTTTTGACTGTTCCTTTTTTAGGAATCAAAATTTTTGGGTCACCGATACCCAATACCTCACATATTTTGGCATTTACCCCTTGGGAGGAATTGTCCAAGGCCGTGTGCATGCTGTAAATGGAAAGGTCATTGCGTATAGCCTTCGCTACGGTCCGCGTCACATAGGTATCCTGGGTCAACTTTTTTAGGCCCCCAAAGATAATAGGATGAAAACTGACAATGAGGTTGCAACTTTTGGCAATGGCCTCGTCCACTACGTTTTCTAGGGTGTCCAAAGTGACCAGCACCCCGGAAACTTCGGCAGATGCATCGCCGACCAAAAGGCCTACATTATCAAAATCTTCCGCCTGTGAGAGCGGGGCCAAGGTTTCTAAAATGTCGGTTACTTCCTTAACGGTCATGTAGCGGTGAAATTAGGGCGTGTTAACACTAATTGCATCGAAAATCAGGGCGATATAGATAAAGGCCGTGAACATGACGTCGAGTTT
>NZ_JBNGOP010000051.1:0-11157 GCF_050589625.1 Maribacter sp. 2-571
GCACGCTTTAACGCTATGGGCATATTGCGGGGGTACGACACCACACTGCCCTCGATTTCCTGTTGGCGCAACAAAAGTGAACGGGATCCGGCTCCCGGCAGACTAGGGGATACGATCTCCGCATCCTCGCATAAATGGTAGTGTGATAATGTCATAGCTTCTACGTTTTTAAAAATTAGTCCCTTAAAAACAGTACAACATCACTGGCCACCTACCCGATATATCATAGGGAAACCGTTGTCGTTTTAAGGATGAACCAAATATAATTTCGCCCCCTCAACATCGGCATGAGTGTTTACCCTCTTTTATACTGGAGCTGTGCATCTACCGGCCTTCAAAATAAGATTTCGAAAACACAAAAAAAAATCATAAGAATTTGAAAATCTGACTATTAAAATCAAAAGCGCCCCTCCTAGACCATATGACCCACTTCCTAAATAGAGGGTTTGCACCTATAATCCCAAACAGGCTGGTTCTCTACATTTAACGTGCGTAAAAACGAAACATGCTATGAAAATCTCCGGTTTAAGTGCTGTATTTCCCTCCACTATTGTTACCAATCAAGAAGTAATTGAAATACTGGAAAAAGAGTCAAGAAAAAAGTATAATTACAGTTTAAGTATTCCAAGAGAGGCTTTGTTGGATAAATTGAATTCAACCGAGATAAAAACCAGGCGATGGTTATCGAAAAATGAAAGTAGAATCGACCTAATTTCAGAAGCGATTGACAATGCATTGATAGACGCGAACTTACTCAGAGAGGACATTGATCTAATACTATACGCAAGTGTACACAAACAATTCAAGGAACCCGGAGATTCTTTTTTTATTGCTAAAGCATTGGGTTTTAAAAGCATTGAGTGTTTTGATGTTTTAGAGGCGTGCAACAGCTTTGTAAGGGCTTCCCATATCGCCCAAGCATACCTCGAAACTAACAGCTATAAAAACATTTTGGTCATCACATCGGAGTTCATGGTTCATGATGACGAACATTTGTCAAGCTTTCAAATTAGCGATATCAAAAATCTAGAATATGCTTTTTCGACCTTAACAGTAGGAGAAGGAACAACTGCTACCATTTTTACAGCAAGTGAGCATAAGTGGAAACAAAAAATAGTAGGGCTGCCGCAGCATGCAAATTGTTGTTTTATGACAGCCGCAAACATTTCTAGCGAGGACAAGACTAAATACGGGTTGAACGGTCAAGATTTCGTTGTTAACCAGTTTATTTCCTACGGTTTAAAACTGCATAAGGGCGGTTCTTCGATTCTAAGGGATATGGTTGTGGAAAGTTTAGAAAAAAGGGAACTTTCGGATATTGTTTTCCCACATACCCATAGCAAAGTTGCATGGGACAAATTTGGACAAGGATTAAAACTCAAAGTCCCTTATTATCACATTTTTCAAGACTACGGAAATTTAGTAAGCAGTTCTTTGCCAGTGGGAATGTACTTGGCGAGAAAGGAAGGGAAACTTAAAAGAAATATGAAAGTAAGTGCTTGGATGGCTGCTGCTGGCATGTCACTTTCGGTTACTGATTTCAAATTTTAATCTTTTTACATGAAAGATCCACGCCTCTTCTACAAGAGCTACCTAATGTTCGCAAATTTCCAAAAGTTCTTACAACTAAATCAGCAGGAATTTGGAGATTTTTATCAGTACAAAGGTTTGGTCAACTTTTTCTTTGTTCACGATCTTAAACAAGTTAAACGGGTACTACTAGGAACCAATAAATCATTTAGCAAAAAAACCAATCTGGTAAGAAATTTACACAATGCCCTTGGTGAGAGCATTATTATTTCGGAGTACGAAAAATGGAAGCCGAGAAGAAAACTGCTAAACCCTTCTTTCACCAAAAAAAACAGTCTTTCACTGTTCTCACTAATGAAAATCAAAATTTCCGAAACCATAGACGAAATTAATCAGCAAATACAGGACAAAGAATACTTCATAACTAATGTTTCCCCCATATTCAATCGACTTATCATCAATATTATTGGAATGGCTTTTTTCAATAAAGATTTTGACAAACATACGGGCAACATAGAACATTGGCTGAACAACATGCGCAGCTACGTAGAAAACCCTCCTATTCCCTTTCTTTCCAATCCCAACACACCCACCCTGGCCAACCTGAAAATGAAAAGAAATAAAAAGCGCCTGTTATCTTTTGTGAAAGACATTATTGAAGAAAGAAAATCGTCGGGCGTCGAATACAATGATCTTTTAGGTCGAATATTAAAGGAAACCTCAGAAGACACCGAAACAGATTTAAAAGGCGACGAGCTGGTAATGGAGGTTCTGAACCTAATTGTCGCCGGTCATGAAACCACTGCTAATACGATTAGTTGGACGCTGTATTACCTCACGAAAAATCCGGATGTATATAAAAAACTACAAAAGGAAATCGATACTTCTTTTGGGCAAAACGACCCTTCTTCGAAAAAGGTTATGGAATTACAATATTTAGATTGTGTTCTTAAAGAAACCATGCGGTTAGTGCCTGCCGCTTGGATCTTTACAAGAAAAAGTAAAGAAGATATGGTCTTTAACGAAAAGAACTTAAAAAAAGATAGCACCATCATCTTTTGCCCAATACTGATCCATAAGGATAAAAGACTCTGGAAAAATCCTGAGGCGTATGCACCTGAACGTTTTTTACCTGAAAACAAAGACAAAATTCAACCCGATAGCTATATCCCTTTTGGGGGAGGTCAACGAACGTGTATAGGATTACACTTAGCAATGATTGAAATGAAGATAACACTTGTAATGATCCTTCAAAAGTTCGAGTTCCTAAAAAATACTGCCTTTAAGCCTAAGATTAAATATTCGATTACCACCTATTCCGAAAACGGTATTGAATTAGGAATCAAACGAAGGTCATAATTTTTTTTTATTCCATTGCCATATGGGAATCATTCCGAAAACTAAGATATCTAAAACCAAAAGCCATGAAACATTCGAAGATTCCTTTTTCTTGAAATGCCTTAGATGTACGATGTGAATTAGAAATACCAAAAAATAAATCGCAAACAACAGATACCCATTGATAAGAGATTCTTTGAAAAGATACACCCCTAAGGCATACAAAAACACAACAACTATCCTTAACAACAAATACAACATACTATATAATCGGGTTTAAAATGATTCACTTGAAGATAACTAAAGATAATATTGTTTCCTGCATCTATCAAAATTATCTCAAGGATGCTACCAAGGCGGCATATCTATTGCAAATAAAAAAAAATGTATTTGAACCTGCACAATATAAAACGGTTACTTATGAAGCACTCGTAACATCCTTGGCCTCTTTTGCGCAGCAATTAGAAGATGCTCAACTAATAGGGAAGCGTGTGATCATATTGCATCCTTTAACACCCGAAGTTCTTAGCCTCATTTTTGCGATGTTCAAAAGTGGGGTTATTCCTGTTTTTATTGACCCGAATGTTGGCATTGACCATAGCATTACCTGCATTAAAAATAGCAAGGCGGATATTGTGTTTACAAAAACTTTACTAATGCCATTGGTGAAGGTTTTAGTACGGCGAACAAAGGTGTGCAAGGTAATCACCTTTGGTTTACTAAAGAAACAAGGCCGAAAGAGAATACAAACCAACGGTGACCATCCTCCTGATCGGAAAGCGACGATAGCAGGGGTTTTTTATACAAGCGGAAGTACTGGTGTTCCTAAGGGGGCCATATGGACCCATCAAAACCTAAAAGCCCAAGTTAATTCTATTGAAACAATCGTAGGAAATGGAAAAAATACTACTTGTTTTGCCCTATTCCCATTGCTTTTAATTTATGGACCAGTTATGGGCTATACGACCATATGGCCCAAATGTGATATCTCAAAGCCAAAAAAGATTACCCCTAAGATCATCATCGAGACTGCCAAATCATTTCGTATCAACTATTCATTTGGCTCTCCATTAACGTGGAAGAATCTTGCCAAACACTGTTATGCAAAACAAGTGAAAATTCAAAATATAGATGCCATTTTGTGCGGGGGAGCCCCGATAGGAGAGCACTTAATCGCAAAAATGCAACAGTTGCTTTTGAGTGGTAGTTTTTACATCACCTACGGGGCTACTGAAGCGCTTCCAATCAGTTATTACAAAAGCACTTCTGATCTAAGCAACTATCACAACCCCGGAACCTTGATCGGGAATAGCTTTCAAAACACCGAAATACGTATCAAACCTCTGCAGAAAAAAACAAGCAATATTCCTTGTACTACCTATAAAATTGGAGAAATTCTAGTCAAAGGAAAACAGGTAACCCCTGGTTATATTAACACTGTAAATTTAACGAAACTCAACACCCATGAAAACCAATGGCACCCTACTGGAGACTACGGTTATCTTGATGGTGACAATACGCTCTGGTACTACGGCAGAATAAGTCATGCAATAGAGTTCAATGGTAAACGGTATTATCCGGTTCCCATTGAAAAACAAATCAAGCAATTCATCAATGGTAATTTTTGCTCTATCGCTGTCGTAAAAGGAAATCTCTGTTTGATTTTGGAAAAAAAATACTTTCGTTCTCTCAAAATGGGGCGTCAAGAATTTCTCGGTAATCTAAACGAGGTAGCAGATATAGATTGCACATTTTCCCAACTATTGCTATACCCAAAGCCTTTTCCCTTTGACAAAAGGCACTATTCCAAATTAGACCGGATTAAAATTCAACACTGGGCAACCACACAAAGAATTACAACAATATGAAAAAAAAAGCTTTGGTAATCGGAGGCTCAGGATTTTTGGGCAAACACTTGGTCGAAGAATTGTTACTTTCCCACATGGACGTAACCATTTTATGCAGAAACAAACCGAAGAATTGGACCCCAAATTCTGTAAAGTTCATTTTGGGCGACATCACAAACAAAGAGACTGTAGATTATGCTATGACCGGCGTAGAGTATGTATTTCACCTAGCTTCAAAGGCAGGGATTTGGGGTGCTTATCACACCTACTACAAACCAAATGTAATCGGAACCAATAATGTTATACAAGCTTGTAAAAAACATCGTGTATCGAAGCTGATCTATACTTCTTCCCCTAGCATTGTTCTATCCAAAAAATCAGTAAAGAACGGTACCGAAGAATTAAAAACGCCTCTTTCCTTTTTTAACAACTATCAAAAGACAAAGAGCATTGCGGAGAAAATAATTATTGAAGCGAATACCTCCTCCCTTCAAACAGTCAGTATTAGGCCTCAGGCTATTTGGGGCCATGGCGATGTTCATATTTTCCCCAGAATCTTAAAAAAACTAAAGAGAAAAACGCTGAAGATTGTGGGCAATGGCAAAAACAAAATAAGTGTGGCCTATGTTAAAAATGTAGCCTGGGCACATTTACAAGCTGCGTTGACTCACGGCATTGGAGGCAATGTATACTTTATTAACGATGAAAAACCTGTAAACCCTTGGACTTGGATCGAGGAGAATACGAAAGAACTAGGGTATTCTATGCCTACCAAAAAGGTGCCCCAGCGGATTGCATTCTACCTTTCTAGCATTATAGAGACTATTTATAAGACGGCCAATATATCTTCTGAGCCACCTTTCACCAGATATATGGTTTGCGAAATTGCCAATGACCATTACTATTCTATAGAAAAGGCAAAACGAGATTTTGGCTATTACGAAAAATACGATCTAGATGAAGGGAAAAAAGAATTTAAAAAATACTTGTCTAAAATCAACAAAATAATCTAGAAAAGGAAATTATGAAAAAAAATACTTTACACTCAAGTATTCCCAACAACCTTAACTACTGGTTCGCTTACTTATGTAGATATTACATCGGCAATGAATGGTCTTATAACCGATTCAAGGAAGCCGAAAATAAGTTGCTGGAAGCTTCTAAAACCTTCGACTATGGAGAAACGGGCCATGTAACACGAATCCCTTTTAAAGAGCTGAATTTAAAAGATTTTAAAAAACACTTTTTAGCAACGAACAAACCCATTGTACTTGAAGGGTTTGCCGAGGATTGGCCAGCATTGAAAAAATGGGATAGCGCTTATTTTGAAGAAAATTATGGGGAAGAAATCATCCCTGTAAGACTTAATACTAGTACCATTAGTGAAGAAACCGTGTTTTTTGAAAAATACAAATTAAAAGATTTCATCGGCGCCCTAAACAAAGGAGAGGATGTGTATGCTTCCAATATAGAAGACATTGCCAATAACAACCCCGAGTTGAGGGATGACCTCAACATAAAACAATTGAGTAATTATACACATCTACGCGCCAATCGAAAAATCATATCAACGCAATTTTTTATTTCAAATTCAAGAGCAAGAAGCGGCCTACATTGCGCACTGACTACGAACATGTTCACACAGGTTACGGGGCAAAAGAAATGGACTTTGATAGACCCCAGGTATTCAAAATGGTTACATATATTGGATAGAAAAGATATGTTATATGCAGCAACAGATCTTGACTACAATAAACCCTTCGAGCAATTGGATAAGGAAGGGTATCCTTTGTTTAAATATGTACCGAAAATAGAGCTTACGCTTAACCCTGGTGATGGACTTTTAGTTCCGCAATGGTGGTGGCACTCGGTAGATAATATTGGTTTCTCTATTGGGGTGGCCAGCCGAGGATCTAACTATAGAAACATTTTTAAAGGCAACCCGCTCTTTACCCTACAGGCCTTGGGAAGCAAAAAAATATGGGATTATACCATAGCCATGAAAAAAAATGGATGGAGTACCGATAGAACTTCGGTAGAGTCCATTTTTGTTGAAAACAAAAGATAACCTTGTCGAAGAAAGCAAACAACCGCGCGCCACGTTCGCAACCTTTCCAAGGGAGGTTCAACATGTTATTTTGCTAGCAGGCAGGTATACATCTCGATGTATTGAATAAATCAGAATCTTAAAAATTGTACAGAATGCATTATGGAATAGTTGCCCAAGGAACAAGAGGTGATGTGCAACCAATGGTCGCCCTTGCCTTAGAACTAACAAAACGAGGAAATCTCGTTACATTAGTAGCTCCCGAAAATTTTAGAATTTTTGTAGAGGGCTTTCATTTACCGTTTGTACCTCTTTCTGGCGACATTGAGGCGATAGCCCGATCCCCTAAGGCTCTTAAATTGTTAAAAGGAGGTAATATTTTTCGTTTTTTTTATCATTACAACAAAGCCACGGCAGAAATTAGTGAAAAAGCGAATCTAGAAATTTATGAAGCTTGTAAACATGTGGATCACATTATATCAGGCTCAATGTCTACCGCCATTGTATATTCAATATGTGAAAAGTTACGAAAGAAATGCGCAATTGTATTTTTAAGCATGCCAAGTATTCCCACTAGGGACTTTCCCTTGCCGCTATTTAATTTTTCCAAAATAGCCTTCTTCAACAAACTGTCGTATCGTTTCTCATATATATTCTGGCTTATAATAAAAAAACAAACCAACGATTTTCGCAAAAAACTACAGCTCCCCTTGTTCAATGTCTGGGAAAAATATGTAACATCCAATACACTTACTTTCTACACGATGAGCAACGCGCTCATCTCCAAACCCACTGATTGGCCCTCAAATGTTCATATTACCGGTATTTTTAAACTCCCTCCCAAAGACAGGGAAAAACACATTATGGACGAAATACCCGAAGGGCTTGAAGCTTGGATAGCAAATGGAACTAAACCAATCTACATTGGTTTTGGTAGTATTCCCATACCTGATGTAAAAAAATTCAGCACCATTCTTTTTGACCTTTTGAACAACACTCGAGAACGTATCATTTTTGGATTGGGCTGGTCGGTACTACCAAACTTACCTAAACATCCAAATCTCTTTCCCGTAAAATATGTGAACCATGATTGGTTATTTCCGCAGTGCAAACTAGCCATAAACCATGGCGGGCACGGTTCTATGGGTTCGGTCCTAAGAGGTCAAATTCCGATACTTATTTTATCTATTTTGGCAGACCAACCTTACAACGGAAAATTAATCGAAAAAAATAACGTGGGCCTCCATATTCCTTTTAACAAAATTTCTGCCAAGAAAATCCGGAAAGCGATAAAAATATTACAAGAACCCTATTATGTAGAAAATGCTAAAGCGGTAGGCAGCAAGATCAATGAAGAAAATGGAGTTCTTGACGCTGCAATGAAAATTGAAGCTTATTTTAACCACCAACCTGAACCATCTAAAACAAACAGCCATACTTGATCAAACTTTTTATGAATACCATTCTAGAAAGTGATGGCATATGGAAGTTGGTATATACATAGGATAGCTCCCCTTACGGTTAGGCCTCCATATTAATTTGAAAACTTATTTGCTCAACACTGTATCAGTGGGCTAAATCAATGAACTCTTTGCAGCGTTGGTTGCCCAGCGCTCTTTTCACAGCGGTATGGCCTATCATAAGGGCACTGACAAACAAAATAGCAAGGGGTTGATAGACCTACGTTAGCATTCGTAAAACATTGTAAAACAAATATTTATGTGCCATTTTTTTGAAAAAACTCAAAACATGACTTTGAAAAAGAGGGTTTGCACCTATGATAGTTACCAAGTTGGTTACCTACATTTAATCTGTTAAACACTGTTAATGATTTTGAAATTATGAGCACCGAAAAATACCTGAAAACGAACGTAGTCGTTGAGCCTTTATTTGACAAGTGGTACGCTTGGTCACATCTAATCTCGCCCGCCACCGCGGCTTTCAACGTTAAGAAGAGACATATGAATATCATTAATTCATATATACAAGCTCCGCAAGTGCATGCCGCGGCCGTCAAGAACCCCGCCATGCTAGGAGGGCCGTTTATGGATTTGAACGGGCAAAGGGTTGACGATGTAAAAGAATTGAAGAAAGAAACGCTAGAGGGTCAACAAGACTTGTTTGAATTGGCCGAAGCGATTGAAAGCCTAGAGGGAATTTTGGAAAAACATGATAAGGGGTACTCTCTCGAAGGGTTGTATGATGAAATACCGGATGTATTGCGCGGTTATGTAGAACTGGTATATGATCTAAACAACAATGCTTCCTTTCGAATTTTTGAACCACTTCTCTATCATAGTAAATACTACAAACCAGCGTCGCAAAGTATTGCGCTTTGGTTGACAGATAATGATGAGCGCCCTTTCGTTTTAAGTACTCCCAGGTTAGAAAGTGAAGATATTATTCATTTGGAAATACCCTTTAACCATCAAGGAATCGACGAACTGAGTAAAATGAAAAGGACGAAAGGCGATGTATTTAGAATCAAAAAATTACTAGCTATTAAGCCCGAGCAAGAAGCGTTGTTCGATACCTTCTTTACTGATGAAGCTCCCAAGAAATATGAACCATATACAGGCGATAAAGTAAGAATGCGGTACTTTGGCCATGCATGTATTTTGATTGAGACCAAGGATACCAGCATTCTCGTGGACCCAGTAGTAAGCTACTATGGTTATCAACAAGATGTAGAAAGGTTCTCCGATATGGATCTCCCTGAGACTATTGACTATGTTTTACTTACCCATAATCATCAGGACCACATATTGTTCGAAACGCTGCTTCCATTAAGACATAAAATCAAAAACATAATCGCCCCAAAAACTACTTCAGGGTCGTTACAAGATCCTAACCTTAAGCTGATGCTTAATTCTGTAGGGTTTAAAAATGTAATCGAATTAGGTGATTTCGAAGAACTTAAATTCGAGGATTGCACCTTAAAGGGAATCCCTTTCATTGGCGAACATGCCGACTTGAATATACAGTCCAAATTATGTCACCTCGTAGATTTTGGAAACTTTTCGATGCTGTTTGTTGCTGATTCTTGCAACGTTGAGCCAAAACTATATCAACTGGTAAATCAACTTGTAGGAAATGCCGATATCATCTTTTTGGGAATGGAATGTGAAGGGGCGCCTTTAAGTTGGTTATACGGGCCACTGCAGAGCAAAAAAATGCCACGAGATATAGACAGATCTAGAACCTTATCCGGATCTAATTTTGAACGAGGAAGAAACCTTGTCGATGCTTTTAATCCTAAAGAGGTTTATGTATATGCGATGGGACTTGAGCCTTGGTTAAAATTTATAAGCAGCAAGCAATATACAGATGAAGACCACCCTATTGTTCAATCGAACATGTTGGTTGAGTATTGTCATGAAAATGATATTATTTCAGAACGATTGTTCGGGGAGAAGGAGCTTTTCTACAATAAGGAAGTCAGTGCTGAGCTTGTTTAATGTATAATTTGCTGAGAACCACCTGCAAACTCTGAATTAGCACGTTGTTTTGTGGGTGGTTTACAGAAATATAACTACTTAGTTTCTAAAAGTGCTTACGGTCCTCTTTTGCCATATACCCGCTGCTTTTCCCGAACAACGCTTTAAAGAATATTTAAATTTACTACCTGAAAACCATCAAAACCACGTAACCAAATTTAGATATTCAAAAGATCGAAACCTCCGTTTATTTGGTAAGCTACTACTCTTAGAAGGTGTAAAAAAATACGGGTATACCGAGGCGTTGCTTTCAAGAATCAAATATACACCTTTCAATAAGCCCTATCTTGATACTGACCTGAGCTTCAACATTACCCATTCAGGGAACATGGTGCTGTGCGCCTTGAGTGATTCGTATGAACTAGGTATCGACGTAGAAGCCATAAAGCCGATATCGAAAGAAGATTTTTCAGGGGTATGGACAAAGAGTGAGCATAGCTTAATCATGAAAGATGAAAAATACAACTGGTTTTATCGTCTTTGGACCAGAAAAGAAGCTGTGATAAAAGCAGACGGTAAAGGGTTGAGCATACCCTTAAAGAGTATTAATGTGCTTGGGAATACCGCAGTGGTAGGCAATCGCATTTGGCACATTACCGAGCTTAAAATCGATGCAAACTACAGCGTACATATTGCTACGGATAAAGCACTATCGACACCTCTCAAACCAGAAGAAGTACTTTTTAATTGATGATTTAACCCTGTCTCCAAAGGCAAAGGGTCCTGACTTGCGTAAGCGGAAGAACACCTGGCATGTAGCTACTATTCGGAATAAAAATAACTTCAACGAACAAAGAGGCGTAATGCACGCCCTAGAATCGCAGGACTATCTCATAAAGTGTGTAAGTAGCAAAATAGCGGGGGCATGCCCCCGCTATTTTTTTTAACTTTAAATATT
>NZ_JBNGOP010000052.1:0-9814 GCF_050589625.1 Maribacter sp. 2-571
AAACTCGACGTCATGTTCACGGCCTTTATCTATATCGCCCTGATTTTCGATGCAATTAGTGTTAACACGCCCTAGTTAAAATTGGGTTTATAGATTCTATTAAAATTCAGGTTGATACTTTTAGCAGGAAAGTATTTGCAAAAATACCAGATTCAAAATGGACGTTTGATAATATAGGACCTTTAATAGTGCCAAAAAAAGGAATGCAAATCGACTTGACTCCAAAGAATTTCTCAATATATCAGGGAGCCATTAACAGTACTGAAAATTGTACAATTGAGAAACTCAATAATGACTACCTTATAAATTCTAAAAAGAGTTCTACTTATACATTCAAAAATAATTATTATTTTATGATGGGGGATAATAGAAAAGGTACTGACGATTCAAGAGTATGGGGTTTTGTACCAGAGAAAAATCTTATTGGCGAGGTAGAATGTATTCTATTTTCCAATTATGACGGTGGCTTTAACTTAAAGCGCTTTTTTAAAATGGTGAATTAAAACAAATGTCAAAGCCCAGCTCCTCATTGAAATCAACAATTACCTGAAGGCTTTTCAACATGGCATCAGGCACCAAAACACCTAAAACCAAGAAATGACACTATTGTAATTGCCAAGGCTTTAGAATGGAATGTCATACCCTTCTTGTAAATGCAAAGGCAATTTTTCCAAATCTGGGAAAGGAACCACAAATTCGATACAAACCAAATCGAAAAGATTGGTCTATTATAAAATATGTAAATGTAGTTTTGAGCAGACTTCCGTTGGCAACAAGCATAAGTAACAATCATATGAAAACGCTATTTTTTGGACTAATAACATTATTTCTAACTTCTTGTAATGAAAATTTGGAAAAAGAATTTACGCTAAGCGGTAAAACGGTTGTGATTGATGATGGGACAGTCATTTATTTAGAAAACCCTTTGTCTGGGAATATAATAGATTCAACGAAAGTTGAGAATAATCACTTTTATTTTAAGACAAAATTACCCGAAACACCCTTCCAAGTGGTTTTACGTACAAGTTACCGTTCCCATAGTACGGTTAGACGTTTATGGTTAGAGAATAAACCAATGACTTTTGACGCGACTAAAACAGATTTCAGAAACGCACTCGTTAGAGGTTCCGAATCGGAAAATTTAAGTCAAGGTTTATTTAAACAGATAGATACATTGTTCACATTTGAAGAAACGGAAAATGCAAGAATAGAATTCATTAAGAATTACACTAGTAGTCCAGTAAGCTCAGATATACTTTCTATCTATTCTAAACATTGGGGTAAAGAAAAAACTGAAAGACTATTTAATATATTATCCGAAGAAAATAGGACTTCTGAATACGGTAAAAGGATCAAAAGATTCATTAATCTGAATAAGAATACAAAAATCGGAGAACAGTTTACTGATTTTGAAATGGCCAATACTGATGGTAAGCTTAAAAAATTATCTGACTTAAAAGGTAAAACAATACTTCTGGAATTTTGGGCTTCTTGGTGTCTTCCGTGTAGGCAAGAAAATCCAAATCTCACGAAGGCTTATAAGAAATATAAAGATAATGGACTTGAAATTTTAGCGGTTTCATTGGATTCAAATAAAGATGCTTGGCTTAAAGCGATCCAAAAAGACAGTTTGGATTGGATACACGTATCAGATTTAAAAGGACAAGAAAATGAAGCTGCTTTAATTTATGGGGTTCATTCAATACCTGACAATTTTCTAATAGACAAAAATGGAATACTAATTGGCAGAAAATTACGAGGAAAAAAACTAAATGAGAAACTCAAAGAAATAATGCCAGTTGTAAACGATATGTAAGTGTAGACTTCTCTGGTAGTATCCAATAAACTGTGTAAATAAAAAATTAGGCGGGTTTTAAAACCCGCCTAATTTTTTGTCTAATTTCAATATCACAGTTATTATGGAAGATTTAAAGCAACAATTTTTGAACAGTAGGGAAGTCTTCATGTCAACATTGTAAGAAGGGAAAGTCCCAAACTGTTCAGGAAAACCTTGCTGTCGGATATTAGAGGACTGAGAATTCCTCCAAAGTAATTGAAACAACGGACAGAATTTAATTTACAGACCCGCGGATAATAAAAACCCTTATTTTCAACTTCCCTTATTTTGTTAGAATAAGAATTAATCGTTGGTATTGCTCTTCATCGAAAATTTTTGGGATTTCCTCTTTTAGTGCTACTTTATATCCCATAGAAACTGCCGTTCCTATTATTTCTTGATTAGATTTAGGTCTTTTTCCTGAAAATAGTGTCGGAATACCATAGTCTACTACATTGTTTATAAAAATATGTCCTCCCTCATTTAGGAACGGATGCATATTTTTCAGCAACAATTTATAATCAATATAGTTCAATATTTGGGAAATTGTTATCACATCATAAAAGTGCTCAAAAACTCCAAATTGATCTATGTTTTTTTGTTTCAACTCATTTGGGAATGTTCTTACATTCATATCAAGATTTAAAACATTACAATCAAATCTTTCTTTTAACCATTTAACTACATCCTTATCATTATCTATAAAACTTATACATTTGTCTTTCGGCAATAAACAGGTCAATTCTTCGGAAAATAATAAAGGAGTGAAAAATGGCCCTATTTCCAAGTAATTTTTGTCTAAATTATCAATATAGTCTAGCATATAAGGAAGTAATTTTCGTCCCGTTTCTATCATTCTAATTCTAGCTTCAGCGTCAAAGTCTTTACCATATCTATTATCTTTTAAAGACCATCCTGGCCATTCTATTTCATACCTTTTTTCCACTATATTCTTTTTCATTTTCAACTTATTTTTAAAGTATGCGCACGTGCTATACTCCATATTACATGCCTATTTCACATCTGATACCCAGTACAATTGCTAATTCTTTACGGTAAGCTCACCGACAACTCAGTATCACTATGTTTTACTATAAGTTCAGCTATATCCGTCACATGAGGTTGATCTAGCATAGTCATATGTATACCTCCTGCAGGATGAATAATAACCTCCTTATTACACACCGATTGCCAACCGTAATCCTCCGGAACATCCATCTCGTTATCTGGATCCTTAATACTAAATAAATGAATAGCACAGTCTAGCACATCTTGATAATTCGGAGTATAATAATTAGGTAGATTGGTTTGATGTATATGAACAGATACGAATCGTTGAAAGTCAGATTCACTCATAAAGGCCATATCACGTTCTAAAAATATTTCATAGGCATGTCTCAACTGTTGTGACTCTGATAAATCTTTCAGGTGTTCGAATGTTAAAGTAGAAGTATTACTTTTCCCACTATATTGAAATATTAGATCTATAATTTCTAATAAGTGCTCTGTAAAAGATATCTTATTTTCTTCTAGTATTTCATCTGGTGCATCGAAAGGTATGCCATCAAAAATATAAAGAGAGGCAACCTCAAAACCTCTTTCTTGCAATTGTATCGCCATTTCATATACAACACGTGTTCCGAATGAGTATCCCGCTAAATGATAGGGCCCGGTGGGATCCTCTGCCTGCATATCTAAAATATTCTGAGAAGCAATCAATGGAATAGTTTCTAGTACCTTAGAGTTAGCATCTAAACCATATGCCTGAAAACCATAAACGATATGGCTTTCTTCTAGTAAACGCCCCAGTTCGTAAAAAGACACAATATTACCTCCGGCTCCAGGAGCACAGAATATTTTTTTCTTGGTAGTCGTACTCCTGTTTGAACTTATTTTTACAAGACCTGAAGATATTTGTATTTGATTTCCTTTTTCTAATAATTCAACTATTTCTCTAATAGTTGAATATTGAAAGATTATCTGCACTTTTATATCTTTATCAAAAGCTTGATTCATTTGATGTGCTAATTGCATCGCCAAAATAGAATTACCTCCTATCCTAAAGAAATGATCGGTGACCCCTACTTGCTCCAGACTAAGTACAGATTCCCAGATAGCACAAAGTGCCTTCTCTAGTTTCGTTTCCGGAGCAATATAGTTTTCTGCAACGCTAAACTCTGGATTGGGTAAGGCGCGTTTGTCTAATTTACCATTAAAGGTCGTCGGAAAAGCTTCCATATTTACAAAGGCACTTGGAACCATATAATCAGGAAGTTGCTCGGATAGGGCTTCGATCAAATCTTCTGAAGAGATAGTAGTATCAGGATCTGATACTACATAGTAGCCCACCAAATATTTGTTTGTCCCGCTATCGGTACTGCGCTCTTTGGCCAGGACACAGGATTGAGCAATGCCTTCAATTCCTGATACAACAGTTTCGATCTCACCTAGCTCGATACGATGGCCACGGATCTTCACCTGATCATCATTTCTTCCCATATACTCCAGATTGCCATTGGATAGATAGCGTACCAGATCGCCTGTTCTATACATACGAATATACCCCTTTACCTTATCTACTTCCGTAGCAAAAGGGTTTTCAACAAAACGCTCTTGTGTGAGTTCCTTTCGGTTCAGATAACCCCTGGCAACACCTGCGCCACCTATATACAATTCGCCAATAACGCCTATAGGAACTGGCTTTTGAAAACTATCTAAAACATAAGCTCTTAAATGGGGTAAAGAATTTCCTATAGTGTTTGCAATATCTCCTTTGTAGAAATTATGCATGGTTGTACAAATGGTTCCTTCGGTAGGGCCATAGGCATTAATAAACCTCCTATTCAGGCTCCAACCTTCCATAACATCTAATGCACAAGAGTCTCCCCCAATAACTAATGTCGGAAGTGCCCCTTCCATATCCGCTACTGAAAGCGTTTCCAGTATTACTGGAGGCAAAATAACCAGATCAATAGCAAAGTCTTTTATGTACTCCGGTAATAGTTTTCTATCTTGACGTGTTACAGTATTGATAATATGAAGTTCTGCTCCAACACATAAAGTGCTAAAAATCTCCCATACAGAAGCGTCAAAAACCAAAGAAGCATATTGTAAAACTCTCTGACCTGTAACAATGAATAAATAAGAACTTTGTACGTGTATTAAATGATTTAGATTTCTGTGCTCAATCATTACCCCTTTAGGTCTGCCGGTAGTCCCTGATGTGTAGATGACATAACATAAGTCTTTTGGAGATATGGAAAAACTAGGATTGTTTGTATACACTTCATCTTTTGGCAATTCGTCAAACTCAATATCTATCGAGAAAATAGAAACATCATAATCCATAATATCGAACAAGCTTTGGGATTCGATAATCAATATTTTTAAATCCGTATCATGGATAATAAAAGATTTTCTGTCTTTTGGATATTCTGGATTTATAGCGACATAAGCGCCTCCTGCCTTTAAAATACCTAACATAGAAATGATACTCCATAAAGAACGGTCCAACATAATACCAACCAAATCGTCGGATTCTAAAGAATAAGCATCCCGTAAATGATGCGCTAATCGATTAGCTCGCTCATTTAAATCTTGATACGTTAATTCTTCTCCTTCAAAAACTACCGCCACCTGATTGGGAACCTTTGCTACCTGAGATTCAAATAAAGAAACGATTGTTTCTTCCTCGGGATACTCCACATCGGTGGCGTTCCAGTCATGGACCATCGTACGGTAATCTTCAGCTGATACTATTCGCAACCCGGATTGGGGCCTGTCGATATCTTCCAAAAGCTGGTCCAATAAAGAGGACATGGCCTCCATATGCAATGCGGCCTTTTGTTCTGAGAGATAATACTCATCATAGCCTAACTTAATACTTAAGCCGTTGGCATCCTCTTCGGCTGTGATTCTTAAAGGATAATTTATCTTCTCCTCTGACCCACGTACACTTACCGGTAGACCATTGCCCTTCTTGACCTCTTCCGAGATAGGATAGTTCTGAAAGACTAATAAGCTCTGAAACAAACGTTGCCCCTCCAGGTGTAAACTGGAAAGATTCACTATACTATTCTCATTTAATGATCTTAAACGGTCCTGGATATGGTGCAATTGTTCCAGGACACTTCGGTCCTTCTCCCAATCAATGATCAAGGGCAGGGTGTTGATATATAGCCCCACACTCTCTTCTATGCCACGGATAGGAAGGTTCCTTCCCGAAACATTAGTCCCTACAATGGTCCGGGGACTACCTCCATAAACGGATAATAACTTATGCCATAAAAACTGTACCAATATGTTAAGGGGTAGCCCCTCCTTTTGTAACGTTGCCTTTATAGCAGTATAACGTTCTGAGGTAATCTCTAAACTGTTCTCTTTTGGAGAAACTATCTCCCTGTAGGTACCAAAGTCCAATGGCCTGTCCAATAAGGGATCGATGTCCATCAAGGAATCCAGCGAAGACAGCGCCTCTTTCCAATACAAGGCTACCGATGATCGATGCTCTTGGATATACTCCTGTACCTGCCCATAGACGGTATCCTCTTCTACTTCGATAGAACCTCCTTGAACCAGCCGTTCATAATATTCATGCACCTGACCTATGACAATAGGTGTACTCCACCCATCGGAAATACTGTGGTGCTCACTCTTTAGAATCGTGTATTTATCTTCCCTTTGCTTGATGATGTGCAGCCTGAGCAAGGTCGGCCCCATCATATCATAGCCTACTTTACGGTCCGCTTCCTGTATCGAGGCAATGCGATTGTCTATAGCATCCTGGGAAGCTAAATCTGAAAGATCGTGATAGGTGTGGGAGAGTACCCCTTTGGTATAAATGATCTGTATCAACTCTTCTTCCCAATTAAAGGCTGTTCGTAAGATAGGATACTTCGCGATACAATACTCCCATGCTTTTAAGTAATTGCTTATATTAAGATTAGTATCATAATCCAACGATAATTGTAAACGATACGCATCGTCCTCCGGCTGCTCAATAGTATGGTATATAAAACCTTGCTGTAAACTATTTACCGGGTAGATAGCAGCTATACCATTATCCTTTGCCAAAGCATCCCTTTGTAAACGATCGAGCAAGGGCATACCGATAGCGGCATAAGAAAAATCACTCGGCGTATACCAACTTCCAATATTTGATAAACGTTCCTGACAATGTGATATAATTGAGATAAGGGTATCCTTGAAAACAGCTGCCAAAGCTTTCGTATCCTTAAGACTTAGATATGTGTCTACGGAAAATTGTAATCGCCCCTCAAGAACACCCCCATTGATGTTGATAATGTTATGATTAATATTCTTTGATGACACGGACGCTCCACTGGATTCCGCGACCAGTTGCCAATCCGTAACGGATCCGTCACCATCGAACTGCCCCAGATAATTGAAGCTGACATTGGGCAGGTCCGAAAAACCATAGTCGGTTGTGTCCGACACAGCGAAACTACCAAAACCCATCCCGTTGTTGGGAATCTTTCGTAATTCTTCCTTGACCGAACGGATATCTTGAGATAAATCACCACTCAAGAACAAGCGGACAGGGAACATACTGGTATACCAACCCAGAGTATTACTATGATCAATATCATCGAATAAGAGCTCCCGACCATGGCCTTCCAGCGTTAGGCCCGCAACATCGCTATCGGTCAACTTTGACAGGGCAGTACCCAGGGCGGTCAACAAAAGATCGTTTATCCCCGTATGGTATGCCTTGGGCGCATCTTGTAACAGCGAAACGGTCTGGGCCTTGGTCAGTTTCAGGGTCTTCGTTTTTTCTTTTGATACCCGTAAACCATCATAGTTGGGCAGGTCCGATACCTGAGATTCCCAATAATTGGCCTCTTTGGGATACAAACCGCTATATCCATTGATCTTGGACACCCATTGACGGTAGCTGCTCCCTTTGGGGGGCAATACGCCTCCGCTGTACAAGCGCTCCAGATCTTTTGTTAGAATACGCCAGCTCACCGCATCGACGATCAAATGGTGCAGGGCCATATACACGCGGGCACTACCGTCTTCATAACCGTATAGGTAGCCGAACTGGAACAAAGGCCCTTCGGTCATGGAGAAACCTGCCTGCCAATCGGTCAGTACTTCCGATAGCCCGGCTTCATCATACTCTTGAACATCCAATTCTTTTAGCGCACCCAAAACGACTTCCGATCGATAGCGTTGCACACCGTTCTCAAAAACGACGCGGAACATATCGTGATGTTCCACCAAGGCGGTCAATGCAGTTAGCAGTTGCCGCTTGTCCAAAGCGGGTACACGGATCATAAAACTCTGGTTCCAATGGGAGGGCTCTTTAAGAACACCCTGATCGATTTGATCAAAGAACCATTGTTGGATCGGCAGATAGGAAAAGGAACCTGTCAGGACACCTTCTTCCCGTTCTATGGCAATAAGGGAAGTCGCTGTTTCTAAATGAATGGATAACCTACCAATAGTAGGGTAGTTAAAAAGATCCTTTACCTGACAGGAATAGCCCAGGTCACGGATACGCCCCGATACCTGGATACTTAGGATAGAATCCCCCCCTATCCGAAAGAAATGATCCGTGGTCCCTACCTGTTCTAGACCTAATACAGAGGCCCATATACCACAGAGTGCCGTCTCCAGTTCCGTTTCCGGGGCTACATAATTCTCCGATGCACTAAACGCTGGATCGGGCAGGGCGTGTTTGTCCAGCTTGCCGTTAGTGGTCATCGGGAATTCCTCCATACTTATAAAAGCAGTCGGAACCATATAATCGGGAAGTTGTCTGGATAAGGCCTCGATCAACCCCTCCGAGGAGATTTCTTTATTCGCTCCCGTGGCCACATAATACCCCACCAAATATTTGCTTGTTCCGTTATCGGTACTGCGTTCTTTTACAAGTACACAGGATCGAGCGATGCCTTCGATATTCGATAATACGGCTTCGATTTCCGACAGTTCGATACGATACCCACGCATCTTTACCTGATCGTCGTTCCTACCGATATACTCCAGATTCCCATCCGATGACCAACGTACCAGATCGCCCGTCCTGTATAGACGGGTATACCCCTTCTCCTTATCTTCTTTTGTAGCAAAGGGATTAGTGACAAAACGCTCTGCCGTTAATTCTTTACTATTCAGATAACCTCTCGCAATGCCAGCCCCTCCTACATACAACTCGCCTACGACTCCTACTGGAACTGGGTTTCCTAAATTATCTAGTACGTAGACCTGGGTATTGGAATTAGGTCCGCCTACGTTAGTTGCTATATCTCCTTTCTGGAAATCATGCATCGTACTACAAACAGTACCTTCGGTAGGACCATAAGCATTGATAAACTTCCTATTGCGACTCCAACGCTCCATAACACCTAATGAACAAGAGTCTCCCGCAATACACAATGTAGGTAATAATAAATCAAAGCGCTCTGCTGAAAGAGATTTTAAAAACGCTGGAGGTAAAATAGCTAGTTGTATATTGAAGTCCTTTATATAAAAAAAGAATTCGTCCCCGTCCTGACGCGCAGAATCATTAATGATATGAAGTTCGGCTCCAACACTTAAAGCTCTAAAAATCTCCCATACCGAGGCATCAAAAACTAAAGAGGCATATTGTAATACTCTTTGACCAGCAGAGATGGATAAAGAGGAACTTTGTATATGTATTATATGATTTAGGTTTCTATGCTCGATCATAACCCCTTTGGGTTTCCCAGTAGTACCCGAGGTGTAGATCACATAGCATAGGTCCGTTGGGGATATGGGAACAGTTAAACCATCTACCTCATTGTCATTGTAAAAGGACCGTTCCAGATCGATTGAAAGAAGTCGTTTTTTGGGCAGATGGGATAATTGGTCTTCCGCAACAGCTTCCTGGGTCAATACCAATAACGCACCTGTATCCTCCAGGATAAAATCGATTCGCTCTTGCGGGTACCCGGGGTCTATCGGTACGTACGCCCCTCCAGCCTTGAG
>NZ_JBNGOP010000053.1:0-9436 GCF_050589625.1 Maribacter sp. 2-571
CGGGAGCTGTTGCAACAGGTGAAGGGTACGACCCTTGGTGCGTACGACCACCAGTCGGCGCCCTTCGAGAAGGTGGTCGACCGCGTGGTGACGTCCCGCGATATGAGCATGCCGCCCCTGTTCCAAGTGATGTTCATTCTTCAGAATACTCCTGACGAAGATACAGAGGCTAATGGCTCAGTTACAGACACCCCTTTTGAGGCGTTGCCTTATGAAAATGAACATACAAATGCAAAATTTGATCTTACAATGGGAGTCAATGAGAACGAATCTGGTATTTCATTGGGGATAGAATACTGTACGGCACTTTTTGAAGAGACAACCGTTCGGCGGATGTTGGTGCATTATGAGCAGCTTTTACGCAGTATCGTGGCCGATCCCGCATCTCGTATCACGGACCTGTCGATGCTGACCGCCCCGGAGGAGAAGCAGCTTCTGGAGGTCTTCAATACCACCGAGATAGCATATCCTGATGATAAGACGATGGTTGATTTGTTCGAGATACAGGCAAGGAGAACCCCGAATGCCATAGCATTGATTTGTGGGGACACGGAGCTGACCTATCATGAACTGGATCAAAAGTCGAACCGGTTGGCAAGATACCTGCGCACCAAATGCGCTGTAAAAGAGGGGATGATAGTGGGTATTTGTATGAATCGTTCCGAGTGGGCAATAATTTCAATTCTAGCCGTGCTAAAAACGGGAAGCGCATATGTTCCTATTGATGCTACTTATCCTTTGGAGCGTATTGAATACATGATTACAGATTCTAGCATCGGCTTATTGCTTACAGAGTCAACAAATATTGATAATGTCCCTGTTTTAAAGCAACTTACAGTGCTGCAGTTGGATATGAAATGGGATGTTGTTCTATTAGAATCTAGCAGAAAGTTAGGAAAAAACAGTACCCCTTATTCTGGCGCCTATGTCATTTACACCTCGGGTAGTACGGGTAATCCCAAGGGGGTTATGGTGAGCCATGGCGGAAATGTGAACATGTCGTTGGACCAGGTGCGCACCTTTGGTATTACCGGTTCGGACCGTGTGCTGCAATTTGCGTCCTTATCTTTCGATGCATCGGTCTATGAGATTTTCATGGCCTTTTATAGTGGTGCTTCGCTTGTGATAGCGGGCAAGGATGTGATCGGCGACCGTGAAGGGTTCGTTTCCTACCTACGGGACAAATCGGTGAGCATGGTCACACTTCCCCCTTCTTATTTGCGCGTATTGCCATTGGATGAGCTGCGTTTCTTGCGGGTCATCGTAACGGCCGGTGAATCCCCGGATATCGAGAAGGCGGTCTACTGTAGTGGTTTCAGTGATTATTACAATGCGTATGGTCCTACGGAATGTTCTGTCTGTGTGTCCGTCTACAAGGTCGGTGCCTCGGATATCGGGCGGCAGCATATTCCTATAGGGTCTGCTATATCGAACACGAAGCTGTACGTATTGGACGGTTCCCAGGGGCTTGTTCCCGTTGGGGTTCTTGGGGAGTTGTGCGTATCTGGCGCCGGTTTGGCGCAGGGGTACATCAACCGTTCGGAGCTGACCTCCGAGAAGTTCATTTCAAACCCTTTCGATGCTTCGGGCGGGGGCAGTCTGTACCGTACGGGCGACCTTGTACGTTGGTTGTCCGATGGTACGATCGAATATGTCGGTAGAATCGATGACCAGGTGAAGGTGCGGGGCTACCGTATCGAGCTCGGCGAGGTGGAGAGTGCGCTTTCGGGTATATCCGCGGTATCGGGTTGTAGTGTACAGGTACATCCTGACGGCCAGGGGAACAATCAACTTGTGGGCTATGTTGTGGGCCATGGGGGATCGGTCCCGGACAAGGATGACATCCAGCGTGCCCTTTCCGAGAAGTTGCCGGGGTATATGGTACCGCAGCTGTGGGTCTCCCTTGATGCACTTCCCTTGACGGTGAACGGAAAGGTGGACAGGAAGGCGTTGCCGATTCCCGGGCTATCGGAGCGTTCGACGGTCGAGTATGTCGCGCCGCGCAACGATGTGGAGCAACAGCTGTCCGAGATCTGGAAGGAGCTCTTGGGAGTGGAACGGGTCGGGGCCTTGGATAATTTCTTCGAACTGGGAGGTAATTCAATTTTGGCAATCAGTTTAGTGGCCAAAATAAACAAAGCTTTTTCTAGCACCCTTGGTATTGTAGAATTGTTCAAATACCCAACAGTTGAGAAATTAGAAGCAAGGCTACAGTCGGGAGCAGATCAGAGTAACAACATTCTAGTAACGTTCAATGACGATGGTAACCAACGCCCCATGTTTTGTACTCCTGCTATTGGAGGTTCCGTCATGGGGTACTATGATCTTGTAGAGGCCTTGGACGATAGTCAGCCCTTTTATGCATTTCAATGCCCGGGATTGGATGGGAAAACGCCATTGTCGGATAGCATAGAAGATATGGCCTCCACTTTTATAGATGAGATGCAAAAAATCGATCCAATAGGACCGTACACCATAGGTGCCTATTCCTTTGGCGCAATTACGGCCTATGAAATGGTCTTACAACTTGTGCAGAAAGGATATGAAGTTTCGAAATTGATCATTTTTGATGCTCCGCCTCTTGAAAAACAAAAAATCATTAAAGAGTTTGATTTAAAAAAGGAAATAACAGAGATAGTTAAAATAATTAATGAGGATTTTGATTTAGAGATAGTCATTCCCGATTCAGTATTTGAAAACAAGACAAAGGAAGAACAATTGGAAATGATCTATTCGCTCATTCAAGATTCGGGAATTGATGCAACGATCGAGCAGATCAAGGGGCATATTGCCGTATATATAAACAACAGAAAAATTTCCAATGAATATAATCCGGTTCTGAAAGAAAAATTCAACACCGAGGTAACCTTGTTCGTTGCTCCTGAAAGCTTAAGCAATGAATTGACAAACCCACAGGAGATTTTGGAGAATCCTGATCATTTCAAGAAAAAACCCGATTATGGCTGGAGCGAGCATACAAACGATCAAGTAGCATTCTTTGTCATTGAAGGTTCGGATCATCAGAATATAATCGATCCTCCGTTTGTTGAAGAAGTTGCTTTTCATTTAAATAATAGCTTGTCTGTCGAAATTAAAAAGGAAGATACGGCCCTAATGACACGAGATTATGTGGATAGTGATAAGTAGCCGAGCAAGGTTTATAGCTAAATAGAATAGAAAAACTAAATAAGTGTTTATGAGTTTTATGAATAGTTTATCAGAGGAAGAGGCTAACATAATTGCGATTCCTTTTGCAGGGGGAAATGCATATTGTTACAAAGAGATTGAGAACCATGTGAAAGGCAATTTCAAATGGGTGACCCTTGAACTTCCAGGAAGGGGGTCAAGATTTAAAGAAGCCCTGCTATCCGATATTCGAGAAATGGTTGACGATCTTTATCATTCCTTGATTCTACATGTAAAAAAGAAGAGCTATGTTTTGTATGGCCATAGTATGGGTACTGTTATTGGCTATGAGCTGGTAAAAAAACTTATAGAAAATGATATGCCACTACCCTTATGTGCGCTATTTACCGGTAGGGGAGCACCCAATACAGTGATGACCAAAAAAAGGTCTGCAATGCCAGAAAAAATGTTCTGGGAAGAAGTTAGTAGTATTGGAGGTCTACCGAAAGAGATTTTAAAAAACAAGGAACTGTTGGATTTGTACTATCCTATTCTGAGGGCAGATTTTAAGGCAATAGAGACGTACCAATATACACCACTAAAAGAACCATTCCCTATTCCTATTTACATATGCCTGGGTAAGGATGAGATTGGTGAGGGCGAGGACAGAACATCTCTTAAAGAAATAAAAGACTGGAACAATGAAACCATTTATCCCTGCAAGCCAACGTTTTTGGAAGGAGATCATTTTTTTATCCTAAAGCACCCTGGGGCAGTGGTACAATTATTAGTAAACGCTTTTGAAAAATCAAAGGTAAAAATGTAAGAGAGTAAATATGCGATGGTTTTGTGAAAAATGTGGAAATAGATTTTCTCAAGTAAAACAGCCCATTCTAAATAACATAAATACGCACATATGAAGGTTTTAAAATTTGGTGGAACCTCGGTTGGTTCCGTAGAGAGCTTATTGCAAGTAAAAGAGATTCTTAAAAATGAACTGGGTAAGAAAATTGTCGTATGTTCCGCAATGTCGGGAGTTACAGATCAATTAGTACAACTTTTGGAAAGTATTCGATTGGGTGATGCACCACAAATTGAATTAAAAATTGAACGCTTGAGGCTTCGTCATCAAGAGTTGATATGCTCCTTGATAACGGATCAAAAGAGCAGGGACGAATTCCTTGATGATCTCAATGGAATGATAAGGGATATCTCGAAATTGGCGTCACAAGAGTTTACTGGGGTGTTGTACTCTAGAATAATAACGTACGGTGAGACATTGTTGACCTCTATTTTTTCAAAGTACTTGAATGCTGTGGGAATACACAATACATTGCTGCTGGCAAAAGATTTCATGTTCGTAGATTCCATAGAAAACCCCAATATAGGCAAGGTATCGGTAGAGTTGAGAGAACTTTTGTCCAAGAAAGAAAAGTCTTCGATATATATAACGCAAGGATTTGTATGCCGCGATGCGCAAGGGGAAATAAGCAATCTCAGTAGGGGAGGAAGTGATTTTACGGCCACCATCATTGCGGCTGCCGTTGATGCCGAAGAAGTTCAAATATGGACAGATATAGATGGGCTGCACAACAATGACCCTAGGTATGTTAACGGAACGAAATCAATACCGCATCTAAGCTATAACGAAGCAGAGGAGTTGGCTCATTTTGGTGCTAAAATTTTACATGCCAATACGGTTTTTCCCGTTGTTGATAAGAAAATCCCGATTCTTTTGAAAAGTACCTTTGATCCCAACGCGTTGGGAACGGTTATTTCGGACAGTGTGAAATCTGAGGGCCTAAAAGCGATTTCGGCTAAAGACAACATTATGATTGTCGAATTAACCTCCAAACGAAAACTCATTTCGAAAAACTCCTTGCAAAAAATTCTGCGTACTTTTGACGAACATGAGGTACCTGTTCATGTAATCTCATCTTCTAGAACCGCTACTTCGGTTGCGATAGACAATAATGTTATTATTGATGAAATCTTAAAAGAACTAGAAAACTTCTTTAGCCTGAGATTAGAAAATAACAAATGTATTATCAGTATTGTGGGTGAACATATAGTGAATGATAAGAATTTATCGAAGTTCTTTGAAATCTCTAATGTGGTGCCAATTAAAATGATTTCGTTTGGTGTTAACAATAATATATCTATTCTTGTTGATTCTAAATACAAGGTCCCCGCGCTAGAATTTTTAAATAAAAAGCTATTTGCGTTGGTCGAAGCTGATGTGCAAACGGTGCTTTCTTGATTTTTAGATGATTGTTACTCATCTTGCGCCCTTTATAGGCAATAAAATGAAAAATAAGGATAGCGGTATGGAAGCGCGGGTCATTCACAACAAAACGATGTATTGGTCATGAAATTACTTAAACTGGGAATATCGGTATTGGCTGGGTTATTATGCAATGGTTGTTCAACGAGTAAGATTGAAAAACTTGAAATGCAAGGAACCCTCAAGGAAAGTGTTTTTGACAAAGAAATTCCTTTTGAATACAAGGAAGGTTTAATTTTTGTAAAAGCACGGATAGAGGGGGAGACGTATAATTTTATTTTGGACACAGGAGCCGATGTTACGGTATTGGACGCGGCGGTCGCAAAAAGAATTACCCATAAAAAGGTACTTAAATCAAAAGTTGAAGGCAGTCTTAAAAAAGAGCTTTCTACACAATTGGTAACGTTGCCGGCACTGAACTTGGGAGGGGTTGAATATATTGATACAGGCGCTATTATAACGGACCTGTCCTATTTTAAGAAGTTTTTTGGCTGTTTTCCGATACAGGGAATAATTGGGATTAACCTTTTGCGAAAGGGAAACCTACAAATTGATTATAAAAACAAGGTTCTAAGGCTAACAAATGATTTTTCAAATTTAAAGGTATCGAACAAGGCACATATCGTTAAAATGAATTCCAAAAAAAACGGAAGTATTCTACTAGATGTGGCCCTGGGGAATAAACGAACCAAATTTATTTTTGATACCGGCTCAAATGGTAAACTTACCACTGATAGTAAGTTGTTGGAAACAAATAAACACTTGACGTTTGTTAGCAAAAAAGGAACGGCGAATATTAGCATTAACGGCGCATCTGATGTAACACTTTACAAAGCGCTCGTTCCCGAGTTGGCGGTGGCAGGAATCGCTCTTCAAAATCAAATTATTACGCTCAAACCAGGTGCGGCTTCATTAGTCGGGAATAGGTTTTTTGAAAATTACACCCTTTCGATACATTGGGAGAAGGATGAATTGATTTTGGATCCCGTTATTTCAATGGATAACGAAATATTAGAAGCGTACGAACTAACAATAAGGCCCGATTATACAATAAACAAGATACTGGTGCATAGCGCCTGGGGAGATTTTTCGGATAAGCATAACATTCCCTTAGGGGCCGAAGTCACCGAAATAAACGGCAAGAAGGTTTCGAACTTCACCCAAAGCGAATTATGCGAATTTTGGAATCAGGAAATGTCGGGTATAAAAAGCAGTTCCGTTATGCGTTTAAACATACGCTGCAACGGGGATAATCGTCAATTTACTTTACCAAAAAAGAAGTTACTTCCTAACAATAAACAAAATAATTCTCTTAAATAGCGTAGTATAATCACTTCATTTAAGTCGAAAATGTGTTTTGCTACGTATATCATTAAGCCATCTCATAAGAATGTTGTTGGGGCAGTATACCGGCAACTTTTTCTGAGGCTTGGAACGTTGATAAATAACTTATTCATAAAATGTATTGCTAATAATGAATCATAAACGATGGATCATAGGGTTGTCTCTATTGTCTTTACTAACAGTAAGAGCGCAGGACTTTAAGGATTTTAAAAATGAACTAGACATATCTGTTGGATATAGTTTTGGGTCTATAAAGGACTTGAATTTTGCACCTTTGAATTACCGGGAGAACGGTATAAATTATGGAATCGGTTACACGCGAAAACTAGAAACAGGCAATTTGTTTTCGATGCGTTTCGATTATGCCGATGCCGAAATAGAAACCGACGCAAGTGATTTTTTGACTTCGGACTATACATCGGGAAATGCGCGTATCTCGTATCTTATTGATGTAGGGAGTATATCGAACAAGCTACATTTTTTCCTAGGAGGAGAATATCAGACAAACTGGAACAAGATTGAATTTCAGGCGTTTGGAGTTCCAAAGGATTCCTATCTAGTTGCGCATAGCTTAAACATTGCAGCACTGCTAGCGTACAGCCTTAATGAGCGAAACACCTTGCTTTTTAAAGCTGCGTTGCCGTTAGTGTCATTTACGGTTAGACCCCCATTTAGCGAGTTTGATGAAGAATTTGATTCGTTTCGTTTGTTTGATGGTGGAGAATTGGGGTCGTTTAACAAATATGTGGCTTTTGATGGGTACTTTTTATATCAATATACCCTGTTACAAAATGTAAATTTAAACGCCTCCTATACTTTCCTCTATCAGAAACATAGTGAAGAAAATGAGTTTACCCGCTTTAATAGTCGATTAAATATTGGTGTATCACTAAAGTTTTAAATAATGAAAAATAGTATAATTACGTTTCTATGCTGTATGGTAGGTTTCTTCTTTATTTCATGCGAAGAAGCCGTTCTGGGGGACGAACAATCGAGTACGGCCAGAATTAATTTTGACCTTTTGTGGAAAGATTTTGATGAACATTATGCACCGTTTGATGCACGAAATGTAGATTGGGATGAATTGTACGAGCAATATAGCATCAGAATAACTTCTGAGACCACTAACGAGGAATTATGGACAATAAGTACAGAATTACTCGAAAATTTAAAGGACCGCCATATTAATCTGGTAGATACTAAAAATGAGCGTTCCTTTAAGTCTGGAGAAGCTGTTGCCGATCAGGCAGAGGAAGAATTTGATCTGGACTTGGTCAAAAACAAATACTTGGAGGCTTATCAAACTTTTGATGAAGCCGGTATGTCTTTTGGTAAAATCAAAGACAAGGCCGTTGGGTATATATACCTATCTGAAATTAATGGTGAAGCCCCTGGTGTTATTGATAAAGTAATCGCAGAGCTAAAAGATGCCGAAGCGATTATAGTTGATATTCGAAACAACGGTGGCGGTTCTGATCGTTTTGCACATCGTGTTGCCGGTGCTTTTGCCGATGGAGAGCATTTTATCTACACTGTACAGACCAAAAACGGACCGGGACGTGATGATTTTGACGAAAAAAAGAAATGGTTTGCCAAGCCCGCAGGTCCTGAACAATTTACCAAGCCAGTAATTTTATTGATGGATCGGTTTACCTTAAGTGCCGCTGAAATATTTCAATTGAATATGCAAGCGTTTGGTCATGTGACCACTATGGGCGATTTTACCGGAGGTTCCCATTCAGATGTAAGTTCCTTCAGGTTTCTTCCCAATGGTTGGATCTATACCTTGGCCCCTCAATTGTATTTAATGCCCGATGGTCAGAGTTTAGAAGGCATAGGAATTGCCCCAGATGAGTTTGTAAAGAATACTAAGGAAAGTATTGATATGGGAAACGACTTGGTAATGGAAAACGCTTTTGAATATCTTGGCGAGATTTATGGGATAGAATAGCCGTATTTCGGGCATGTATTTTCAAGAGCGCACCCTGAGCGGTATAGTGTTTAAGCAGGCAAATCGGTCATATGGGGAGAAGTAAAATCACGGAAAATACGTGAAGAAGTATCTTGGGAAACTGGAATATAGGGCCAGTGCAATAAGGTTTGGGACACCGGATCGATCCTAGCTTCTTTTCATGTTTAATTAATGGTAAATAGTGCAGTAAGCCATGGAAGGTGCATGCACCAAAAAATATGATTTCTTACCTTTTTCAGGTTGGTTTTTTACCCCAATTTACTCCTCCAAAACTTCTAAATCTAGGGGGTATCGTACGCTTCTAAAAGAGCCGATATAGCTATCCCATTCCTATGAATCGTTATCAGTCCATTTTGAAGTCCTACTACTTGTTTTTGGCTATAGGTGCAAACCCTCTATTTGGAAAATAACCTTATTGCTCTTGGTGATATTTTTTTATTTCAACTATGTGATTTTCAAATTCTTGTGATTTTTTTTGCGCTTTTGAAATCCTATTTTGAAGGCCGGTGGATACACAGCTCCGGGATAAAAGAGGGTAAACACTCATGCCGATGTTGAGGGGTCGAAATTATATTTGGTTCATCCTTAAAACGACAACGGTTTCCCTATGATATATCGGGTAGGTGGCCAGTAATGTTGTACTGTTTTTAAGGGACTAATTTTTAAAAACGTAGAAGCTATGACATTATCACACTACCATTTATGCGAGG
>NZ_JBNGOP010000054.1:0-8741 GCF_050589625.1 Maribacter sp. 2-571
ATCAGGTCCTGCTCCAAAGAGGCAGCGGAACTACAATTATCATAGCACCCTAATACACTCGTAATGTCAAATTTAAACCAGCCCCGTAAAGAATATCAAAAGCAGGCCGAAACCTTAATAGACATATTCAACAATCATTTAATTGAAAGACCGGACAAAGTGGTGTACCGGTTTTTATTGAATGGTGAAGAGGAAGTCGACTCCCGAACCTATTTGGAATTATATGATAAGGCCAGGGTAATCGCCTCACATGTGTTGACCAAGGTAAACCCGGGGGATCGCGTGTTGTTGTTGTATCCTTCGAGCTTAGAATTTATCGATGCCTTCTTTGGTTGTTTGCTAGCTGGGGTAATTGCTGTTCCCGCATTTCCTCCGAACGGAAAACGGAGACTAGGAAGATTGGAAAAAGTGGTTTCTGATTGCAATGCTTCCTTACTATTGACCACAGAAGAGTTGTATACCAAGACAAACGAGTGGTTTAGTAAAGAAGTGTTTTCGGCCGTAGGCTGGTTAAAAACAGATGTGCTTGAATATCAAAACGAGAAAATCTTACCAAAAATAAGTGCTGAGACCGTTGCATTCTTACAATATACCTCAGGTTCAACAGGAAACCCAAAGGGGGTTATTGTAAGTCATGCGAATATGGTGCACAATTCTCTTTTGATCAAGAGCGCATTTAAGCACACATTGGCGTCATCGGTCGTGGGGTGGTTACCTATTTACCACGATATGGGTTTAATAGGAAACGTTATACAACCCTTTTTTGTAGGTATTACTTCTGTACTAATGTCTCCAACCGCTTTTATTCAAAAACCTATTAGATGGTTAAAAGCGATATCTAAATATAGGGCGACAAGTAGTGGGGGACCTAATTTTGCATATGATTTATGTACGAATCAAATCAAAGAGGAAGATTTAGAGGGGTTAGATTTAAGCTGTCTAAAAGTGACTTTTAATGGTTCTGAACCTATCCGTCCCGAGACCTTAAGCAAATTTGCTTATCGTTTCCAGTCCTTCGGATTCCGGAAAAACAGTTTTTTTCCATGTTATGGCATGGCAGAAACTACCTTGTTCGTAAGCGGCACGATCCACGCCGAAGAACCCTCAAAGCTATGTTTGAACAAAAAGGAACTTGCCGAGGGTAAAATTGTGCTGGGTAAGGACGACGACACGCTTGATAATACTTGTTTTATTGGGAATGGATGTGTGGCAAAAGGTTTGAAAGTGATCGTCGTTGATCCTGATACCAAAGAACTTTGTGCAAAAAACGAAGTAGGGGAAATTTGGGTAAAAGGAGCCAGTATCGCGCAAGGTTATTGGAACAAGAAAGAACTTACTGATGAATTTTTTAATGCCTATTCCTTATATAAAGATGGAAGGGTGAATAAAAGCAAGGGCAGCTATCTCCGAACAGGGGATATGGGTTTTCTCCACAATAAAGAACTCTATATCTCTGGTCGATTAAAGGAAATGATGATCATTAATGGCGTGAATCACTTTCCGCAAGATATCGAAAGAACGGTTCAAGCTTCCAATAAAGATTTGCAGGAAAATGCGGGTGCCGCGTTTTCGGTAGAAGTGAATGGTAAAGAAGCCCTTGTACTGGTCCAAGAGCTCAAAAGAACAAGTATGCGCAGTTACGATTTCGATGAAATTGTAAACGCAGTATGCACGGCCATATTTCAAAACCATGAGTTGGCCGTACATGAGCTGGTATTGGTTAGTCCCGGGCGTGTTTCCAAAACGTCAAGTGGTAAAATAAAGCGTTTGGCCGCAAAGGCTTCCTATGAGTCAAATAGTGTTCAAGGTATTATTGAGTGGGTTTTAGGAAAAGACACGGTCAAGGAGAATACAGCTATAATGTCAATTCCTGAAAAGGCAGAAATGGCGACAGCCGTTTTTTCACTTTCAGAGACAGAACAATGGTTAAGGGAAAACATTAGTGCGGACTTGCAGCTAGAAATTTCCAAAGTTACTATTGACAAATCATTCGCCGAACTTGGGATGACTTCCTTGCAGGGAATCCAGTTGTCTGGCAGACTATCAGAATATTTAGGTCGTGAAGTGTCTCCAGCGTTAATGTACAGTTTTCCCACTATCAGAACTTTGGCGGCCAATCTAAATGAAAAGGGGCATACCGTCAAAGACGCACCTAATAAAGAGGAAATAAATCCCAAAAATGACGCTGTTGCCATAGTAGGTATGACCTGTAGATTCCCAGGGGCCAATTCAATTGAGGCATTTTGGGATAACTTAAAATCAGGAAAGGATAGCATTACAGAGGTGCCGTCCCAACGATGGAATATAGAGGCATACTACAGTGAAGAAATTGATGGGGACCATATGAATACCCGGTGGGGAGGTTTTATAGAGCATGTAGATAAATTCGATGCTTCGTTCTTTGGCATTTCTTCAAGAGAGGCAAAAAGAATGGATCCTCAACAGCGCATTTTATTAGAGCTGACCCACGAGTTGATCGAAAGCTCCGGGTACGCTCCATCATCCTTAAAAAACACCAAGACAGGTGTTTTTATCGGAATCATGCAAAATGATTACAGAGATCTTTTAAAAAATTCTTCCAAAGATATCTATTCTGGAACCGGGGCGGCCTTAAGCATTGCCGCGAATAGAATTTCCTATTGTTTCGACTTTGCGGGCCCAAGTATAGCTATTGATACCGCCTGTTCTTCCTCTCTTGCCAGTATTCATATGGCCGCCCAGAGCATACGTAATGGGGAAAGCACCATGGCTATTGCCGGAGGAATAAATCTAATTCTTGCACCAGAACCTACGATAGCGTTGTCCCAAGCTAGTATGATGTCCGTAGATGGAAGGTGTAAAACATTCGATGACTCCGCAAATGGCTATGTAAGAGGTGAAGGTTGTGGTTTGGTGCTTTTAAAACCATTTTCAAAGGCAATGAAAGACGGGGACACCATTTTAGCTGTAGTTAAAGGTTCGGCAATGAATCAAGATGGTCGCAGCAATGGGTTGACGGCACCGAACGGGAGGGCCCAACAAGATGTGATCAAATCAGCATTGCGTTCGGCGGGCCTACAACCGAACCAGATTGCATATGTGGAAGCGCATGGTACTGGAACTGCATTGGGTGACCCTATCGAAGTAGAAGCACTTGACGCGGTTTATGGAAATGAAAGGTCATCGGAGCAACCGTTACGCATTGGAGCGGTCAAATCGAATATTGGGCATCTAGAATCTGCAGCGGGTATCGCCGGTCTAATAAAAACGGTATTGTGTATGAATCATGGGCAGATACCTGGCCAGATCCATTTTAACAAACCCAATACACTCATCAATTGGGAGAAACATAACGTACAGATACCGAAGAAACTTCTTAAGTGGAATTCAAAAGAGAGGGAAACCAAAAAGGCCGCGGTCAGTTCTTTTGGATTTGGTGGAGCAAATGTTCATGTAATTTTAGAAGATCCAGGGATACAACAAAAGAAGGTATCGGATATAGCAATGCCTTCTCATTCGTACCAGTTGCTAACCTTGTCGGCCAAAGGAGAGAAAGCAATTAACGATCAATGTAAGAGCGTCAGGGAATATTTAAAAAGAACACCTGAGAAAGAACTGAAAAACGTGGCCTATACCTCGGCAGTGGCCAGAGATCATCATCAAGAGCGATTGGCTATCGTATACCATAACCATAAAAACTTGTTAGAGCAAATAGGCGCAATCGATTTTGTGCCGGCGAAAAAAACAGCTGACAAGGCACCTTTAAAAACGGCATTTTTATTTACCGGACAAGGTTCTCAATACGCAGGAATGGGGAGGGAACTGTATGAAAGTGAGCCCGTATTTAAAGAAGCCCTTGATGTCTGTGCGGCCATCCTAAATACATATTTAGACAAAAACCTATTGGAAATTGTATTTGCTGAAGAAGACAAAACAAGACAAATAGATCAAACATGTTACACCCAACCTGCCCTATTCTCGATAGAGTATGCACTTTACAAGCTATGGGAGAGTTGGGGGGTAACGCCAGCGTTTTTGCTGGGACATAGTATAGGAGAAATAGTCGCAGCACATGTAGCTGGCGTATTCTCAATTGAAGATGCGTTGAAGTTGGTATCGGCAAGGGGCCGGTTGATGCAAGAATTACCGCAGGTAGGAAAAATGATTTCGATTCAATGCAAGGAAGAAACCATTTCCAAACTTTTGAAGAATTACGAAGATGATGTCGCAATAGCCGCAATGAATGGTCCAAATCAAATAGTGCTTTCCGGCAACGCCGAATCCTTGAACAAGTTATGTGAAACCATTACATCCAGGGGAATAAAATATAAAACCTTACAAGTTTCACATGCCTTTCATTCTCCTCTGATGAAACCCATATTATCGTCATTTACGGAAGTCGCCGAGAGTATTACCTATAATCCCATACAACCGCCCTATAAGATGGTTAGCAACCTAACGGGAGAACTGGCTACGGAGGATATTAGCACTCCGGAGTATTGGGTACGCCACATAGTTGATCCGGTGCTATTTTCCAAAGGGATGTCCTGTCTTGAGTCGCAAGGGGTGAACAGTTGTATTGAACTTGGTGGCCATCCGATCCTGACAGTGCAAGGGAGCCAATGCGTTAAAGATGACGCGCATATTACGTGGTTGTCCTCTATGCGAAAAGGGGCCGGCGAGATACAACATATTCTCCAAAACCTAGGGGAATGGTATACCAACGGGGGCGATGTTAACTGGAAAGAATTTTACAAAAATAAAGGAGGTCGTAAAGTAGCAATTCCAACCTATCCATTTCAGAGGGAAAGATATTGGTTCGAAGAAGAGAAGAAAGAAATGGAAACCAAAAAAATACCAGAAAACACGAACGAATTTAATACAACAGCAATGCCAAGATTGGTCTTTAAGGAAATAGAAAATACACTTCGCTCAATCGTTACCGCTTCCCTCGAATTAAATGCGGAAGACTTAGAACTTAACTCATCATTATTGGAGTTTGGAGCCGATTCGCTTGTGCTGATGGAAGTGGTGCGGAAAATAGAAAAAGAATACGAAATTAAGATTCCGATTCGCAGACTATTTGAGGACCTTACCAATTTAGAATCTATTGTAGATTATATCATAGAAGAAAAGGGAATACAGGAGCCAATATCCGAACAAACACTGGATAAAGGCGTAACTCAAGATTTTAGTTTAAATGGAGTTGATAGTAAATTGATTCAGAATAATAATAGTGAATTGCCCCGTGGTGGTGACGGGGATTTGGGTCTAATAATGCAACAATTCGCAGAACAGAATAGAATATTAGCCGAATATTTGAAGCTTCCCAAAAATGCCAGTTCTAGTATAAATAAACCATTGGGTGATGAGAACGGCAATCATCTACAAAAAGGGAAGCCATCAAAGGGGACTAGTGATAAGACGATTCTACCTTCTTCTTTTGGCGATAAGGATTTCTACTTCTCCAAACTTCCCGAAAATCAAGAAGAGCAACTTTCCGAGTTAATCAAAAATTTTACGGATAAAACGCCATTGTCTAAATCATATGCTTCCGAATCAAGGGAGGTATTGGCGGATTATCGTTCTACGCTCGGGTTTAGGGTAGCTACCAAAGAAATGGTTTATCCCATTGTAAGTGAAACAGCTTTAGGTTCCAAATTTACAGATATCGATGGCAACGAATATGTTGATATCACTATGGGAATGGGTTCCTGCATTTTTGGACATCAGCCTGATTTCATAATAAAAGCGATAGAGGATCAATTAAGAAAAGGAATAAACATAGGTCCTTTGGCCAAGCTCTCAAAAGAAGTGGCTACCCTCATTTCTGAAATTACCGGAACAGAAAGAGTATGTTTTGCCAATACAGGCAGTGAAGCGGTATCCTTTGCCTTACGAATGGCCCGCACAGCGACTGGAAAAAGTAAAATAGTAATTTTTTCCGGCTCTTACCATGGACATTCCGAACTGATATTGGGAATGCCAGGGGACGAAGAAGGTAAAGTAGAGCCAATGGTTTCCGGTGTTACTGCTAATATGGTGAAAGACCTTGTTGTTCTTAACTATAATGATGAAGATGTTTTGGATCAAATCAGGGCATATGCAGATGATCTGGCAGGAGTAATGATTGAACCCGTAAGAAGTAGATATCCGGGTTATCAACCTGTGGAGCTTATCAAGAGTTTAAGGGTATTAACCAAAGAGTTGGAAGTTCCTTTGATATTTGATGAGATGATAACCGGGTTTAGAATCATGCCGGGCGGTGCACAGGAATACTTTAACGTGAAAGCGGATATCGCCACCTACGGGAAAATTGTTGGAGGAGGAATGCCAATAGGTGTCGTTGCAGGTTCAAGTGAATATTTAGATACGGTAGATGGTGGTTTTTGGGCGTATGGAGATGAATCATATCCTGAAGCTACTAAAACGTTGATTGCAGGTACATTTACCCGTCATCCATTAGCATTAGCTGCTGCCAAGGCTGTTCTAACACGTATAAAAGAACTTGGCACAGAAGGATATAAAGAACTTAATCAAAGAACCAGTGATTTGATGGAACGGCTTAACGATTATTTCAATAAAGAATCGTTGCCCCTGCAAGTAGTGCATTTTGGTTCGCTGTTTCGCTTTAAGTTCAAAGGAAATTTTGATTTGTTTTTGTTTCATCTGATTGAAAAAGGAATATATGCATGGGCAGCTAATAACCTTTTTCTCTCCTTTGCTCACAGCAATGACGATTTAGAAGAAATTTACAATGCAATTTGCACAAGTGCGAAGCTTGTTAGTGGTAAAACAAATATCCCCCAAAAGCAATTTCTAGAACACAAAAGGGAAAACGAGTTAGCCACAGTGTTGACCCTGGCTCAGAAACAATTGTTTTTTCTAAATGAGATAGACATAGAACTATCCTTGGCATACATGCTTTCTTTCAGTATGAAAATGAAAGGGAAGATAAACAAGCACGCTTTCCGCATTTCTGTGGAACAGGTGATGGACGCGCATTGGATATTAAAAAGTAGGTTTTCTGAAGATGGTGAAAAACTAATTTATGACAATTCAATCCCAATAACTATTCAAGAGGTTGACTTTTCTCAGGATAATGAGGGTGAGCAACAAGAGGCATATCGCGCAAGTGTTCTAAATAGTTTGAAGACACCTTTTACTTTTACCGAAGGTGCTCTGATTCGATTAAATCTAATAAAGTTTGCCGAAGATAATTACGTTTTATTGCTAACGGTACACCATATTATCGCAGATGGATGGTCATGTGCAGTTTTGATTAGAGAAATAATCGAAAATTACAATGCAATTGAGAAAGGTGTGCACTTTGTAAAAGAACCGCTCCTGCAATTTCCGCGATATCTAGATTGGTTGGAAAATTATAAGAAAGACAAAGCCTGGAAGGACCATGAGCGGTATTTCTTGGAGAAATTTTCGGATAAATCTTTTTTCTTAGAATTACCGTTTGATAAAACTTTGTCAAATGACAAAAACGATGGTGGCACAGGTACATTAAAGATGCCAACAGAAAAAGTCAATCTGATAAAGAACTGGAGTAACCAAAATGGGCTTACGCTTTTTATGACTTTTTTAGCTGCTTTTGAGTTGTTGTTGTTTAAAATCTCCAGACAAAAGGAAGTTGTAATTGGAATTCCGAATGGTGGACGCGCTATGCCGGGCATTGATAAGACGGTTGGTTATTTTTCTCATATTATGCCTTTGACTGCTTCCTATAACGGGTATGAATCAATAACTGATTACTTCAAAAAACTTAAAAACAGGTTGTTTGATGCCTATGACCATCAAGACTATCCGTATGCTCATTTTATAGAACTGATGCAGAGCGAAGGTCGAATGATTGGGGATGACAATATCAATGTCAATTTTAACTTCGACGTTAGCGTAGGTAAAACTGAGATGTATCAAATAAGCCTCGATCTTGAGGAGCATAGGCCGCTGTATAGCGATGTTGATTTGTCGCTTAATATTATCGAGCAATCGGGGGAGTTAATCTTGAGTTTGGACTTCCTGCAATCTAAGTTCAGCACATCGTTGATCAATGAAATTTTGGAATCGTATGTTTATTTAATTGATCAGATAGTCAAAGACACCGAAGGCCCTTTATCTGATTTGCAATTGGTCCCCGACAGTAAACAGCGAGAGCACTTAGAGGTCTTCAGCGGGGGTGCGGTGGACCTTGGCAACACGGTACCGATCAACGTGCGCTTCGAGTCCATGGTTTCCCTTTACGGTGATTCGACGGCGGTGGTGCATTGTGGGGAGCGTTGGAGCTACGATGAGCTGAACAATTATGCGAACCAGGTAGCGCACGGTCTTTTGGGTGCCGGTCTTTCCCCTGGCACTTGTGTAGGGGTTTATATGGATCGCAGTGCAATGTTTTTGGGCTGTATGTTGGGTATTATGAAGGCCGGGGGTGTATATGTTCCCTTGGACACCCAGAATCCCCCTTCCCGAATCCAGGGTATGCTTAGCGAGAACAATTTTCCTTATTTGATTACGACCACGGAGCTTTTGTCGGGTCTTGAGTGTCTTGTTGATAAGACGATATTGTCGGTCGATGGACCTTTTCCCGAGCTATCCTTTTCGGGAGTCGATGTATACGATGTGTCCTATCTATCGGGCATGTCGAAGGCGAACCCCGTCAACGTGAACGGCATGGAGAGTTGGGCGTACGTTCTTTTCACCTCCGGGAGTACGGGCGTTCCCAAGGGGGCGATCACGCGGCATAACGGCGCGAT
>NZ_JBNGOP010000055.1:0-6148 GCF_050589625.1 Maribacter sp. 2-571
CCCTCCCTGAAAAATAACTTCGTGGATACCAAACAACTGTATTTGAACATATAGTTATATCGAACTCACGTTAAATACATCAAATTAAGAATGTCGTACCTAAAATCACTGAATGTTGTACCTATGTTGTACCCGTTGAATCAAAAAGGGCCTCCGATTTCTCGGAAGCCCTGTCTTTGCTAGTAGCGGGAACTGCCCCGATGGCTCGGGGGAAGCAGTTACCGTAAAGCACAAAAAAACCCTCTGATTTCTCAAAGGGTTTTCTAGTAGCGGGAACTGGACTCGAACCAGTGACCTTCGGGTTATGAGCCCGACGAGCTACCTACTGCTCTATCCCGCGATATATTTTCCATGTGCATTAAAAGCACTTTATTTCATTTTACTACTCCGGTAGATAGGTACCCTGTCTTGAGCGAAGTCGAAGGATACTTCGCTATCCCGCGATATGGACTGCAAAGATACAACCTAATTTTAAGTTTATAAAACTTATATCCTACTATTTTTCATATAAGATGCCTTTGTGGAATCTTGAAAATGCATACCTTCGACACATACGCCCACCTATGGAAACCATCAATAGCTTTTTACAGAGTGCCAATTCCTATGCCAATTGGCCTATGTTCATTTTACTGATAGGGGGTGGTCTGCTCCTGGTTTTTTATTCCAAATTTTTGCCCTATCGCTTTTTTGGGCATGCGATTGCCATTACCGCAGGTAAATACGATGATAAGAACGCAAAAGGTGAGGTAAGTTCTTTTCAGGCGTTGTCCGCGGCGGTAGCCGCTACTGTAGGTTTGGGGAATATCTCGGGCGTGGCGATCGCCATTCACGACGGTGGTCCCGGAGTGGTCTTTTGGATATGGGTCACGGCCCTGATCGGAATGTGCATCAAGTTTTACAGCTGTAGTCTTTCCATCATGTTCAGGGGTACCGATTCCGATGGAAAATTGCAAGGAGGTCCCATGTATTATATTACCAAGGGTCTTGGGGAAAAGTGGCGCCCTCTGGCCGTTTTTTTTGCTATTTGCGGGCTTTTTGGTTTTTTGGGCGTGTTTACCGCCAATCAGTTTACAGATACTTTTATGACGGTGATCGATCCCGAACAAAACCTGGTAGCACTTGGCGGTACGGCCGAAGACCCTACGTTCTATTGGAAATTCTCGATCGGTATCGTATTGGCCATTGTCACCTCGTTCGTTATTTTTGGCGGACTTGCCAAAATCGCTAAGGTTGCCTCTGCAATTGTTCCTTTTATGGTGGCCGTGTACTTAATTGCTGTGGTCGTTGTCATGGTGATGAATGCTTCCGAAATTATACCTTCCTTGAAATTGATGATTACCGAAGCTTGGAATTTTAATACCATCGTTACCGGCGGTTTCTGGGGCATGATCATCATCGGCGTTAAACGCGCGATGTTCTCCAATGAGGCCGGTTTGGGTTCCGCACCCATGTATCACGGGCAGTCAAAAACGGACAACCCCATCAAAGAAGGCCTGGTAGCCAGTTTGGGCCCTTTTATCGATACCATATTGGTATGTACCTTTACTGCTATTGTCATCATATTGAGCGGTGCCTATCTGGAAGATTCCAGTGGTATCGTAATGACCTTGAGCGCATTTGAAAAAACCTTGTTCGGCTTTGGCGATGATCTCCTAATGATCATTGTCACCGCGTTTGCCATGTCTACCCTGTTCACCTATTCCTATTATGGGGTAAAAAGCCTTTCTTTTTTGACCAATGCCAAAATTGGTAAACTCTACAATATTTATTTTGTGTTGATGATCGTTTTTGCGGCAATCGCCTCCTTGGAGTTGGTCAAAAACCTGATCGATCTTTCCTATGCGCTCATGGTGATTCCGAACATGATCGCCGTATTGTTGTTGGCGCCCAAAGTGAACCGTGCCGCCAAGGAATACTTTGCCAAGCTAAAAACCAATGGCTGATCGGCTTTTATAGCTAAGGGCATAGTACTACCTTTGCCCTATGGAAAGGAAACACAAAGCGGGCTTTGTAAATATTATCGGGAATCCCAATGTGGGAAAGTCTACCCTAATGAACGCCTTTGTGGGCGAAAAGTTATCGATAATCACCTCTAAGGCCCAAACGACGCGCCATCGGATATTGGGTATCGTAAACGGGGACGATTTTCAAGTGATACTATCCGATACCCCGGGTATCATTAAACCGGCCTATGAGTTGCAGTCCTCCATGATGAACTTTGTAAAATCGGCCTTTGAGGATGCCGATGTGCTGGTCTATATGGTGGAAATAGGAGAGAAGGGCCTAAAGGACGAGGCCTTTTTTGAAAAGATAAAAAAAAGTAAGATTCCCGTACTGCTGTTGTTGAACAAGGTGGATACGGCTACGCAAGAATTATTGGAGGAGCAAGTACAGTATTGGCAAGAAGTATTGCCTACCGTAGAATTGCATCCGATATCGGCATTGTCGAATTTTAACGTCAAAAATGTTTTTGAGCGCATTGTGGAACTATTGCCTGAGGCACCCGCCTACTATCCAAAAGACCAACTGACGGATAAGCCCGAACGCTTTTTTGTAAACGAGACGATTCGAGAGAAAATATTGATGCACTACAAAAAGGAAATTCCGTATGCGGTGGAAATAGAGACCGAGGAGTTTTTGGAAGATGATGATATCATACGCATGCGTGCCGTTATCATGGTAGAGCGCGATTCCCAAAAAGGAATCATTATCGGTCACAAAGGAAGCGCTTTAAAAAGGGTAGGGGTCGAATCGCGAAAGGACCTGGAGAAATTCTTTGGTAAGCAAGTACATATCGAACTCTACGTAAAGGTCAATAAAAATTGGCGTAGCAATTCAAGACAGCTAAAACGTTTTGGGTACAACAGCTAAGCCGTTCCGAATTTTCAGAACGACTTTATTACCATTTTGCCTTTGCGGTTTAAGGTTTCCGGAGCTTAAAACGTTTTTTCGATACGGATGCGTTCCCCGTTCACATAAACTCCGATAAAGGCATCCGTAAGTCCCAAGCTAACGAGTTCCTGTCTGAACTGCCTGGCCTCTTCCAACGATTCAAAGTTGCCCAAGGCGTATTTGTTATACTGTTCGTCCCGTATCTCTTTAAAGTTTACGAAACTTTCGGAGTAAAGGGAAAGGTCTTTTTCCTCAAAGGCGCCCACCTGTACGGCAAAAACCTCTTGGTCGGCAATGGTGTTCATGGCCAGGTCCCCATAATCTTCATTTTGGAGCGCCGCCATATTGTCTTCCAACGCCTGCACCGTTTGTTGATGTTCGGCCAGTGAAATCACATCCTTCTTTGCCGTATATCCAAAATAAGCGGCACTTCCGATGCCCAAAAGTGCTAAAATTCCAAGGCCAATGGCCATTTTCTTATATTTCTTCGACTTTCCGGATACCTCTTCCAATTCCTCTTCGCTCTGTATCTTGCGCAGATTAAGGTTTTTGGTCAATCTTTCCACTTCTAGTAGGCCCTCTTTATAGGTGCTAAGCTCTTTATCCGATATTACTGGCATTTGTATAGGTTTTAAAGGTTTACGATGAATACATACTGATTGGCTGATCGATTATTACGGGTAAACGTGATGATGCTAACGGGTGAAACGGGCGCGTATTGTAAAAAATTCCTACCATTCGACGAACGGTCGGTAAGCCCTTTCGGGTTCAGGGGTCAAACGCAAATTCAAATTCAAGCGCCAAAATCAAACTCAAATTCAAACACAAAAATCAAATACAAAGATGTTTGTAGTCAAACTCCTGCCAATCGCAGTCGAGACTGTTGAAAGGGACAAAGGACCGCTACGCTAAAGGATGAAAGACCGCTGCGCTGAAAGAACAAGGACAAAAGACAAGAGCAAGTTCAAGTGTCAAGTTCAAGCTCAAATTCAAATTCAAATTCAAACTCAAACTCAAACTTTGCCACTACATACTTTTTACTCATTACTAAATTACTCCCAACTGCCACTGCGAACTGTTAATTGCTAATTGTTCATTGTCCATTGAAAGAAGACCGCTTTGCTGAAAGAGAAAAGATGAAAGACAAGCTTAAGTGTCAAGTTCAAACTCAATAGTTTAAGGACGATTGAAAAAATGGGTTATCCGGTCGAGCTTCGTCAGTACTGCTATCGTAAGCGCTTCGACAGGCTCAGCGTGACAGCTGAATTTTTTTTGGCTATAGGGCCAAATGACAAGCGTTTTGTCAGTCCGAGCTTGTCGAGGACCTTGGGGAAGGTTCAAGTTCAAATGTCAAGTTCAAACTCAAAATCACTTTTTACTAAATACTTTGTACTGACTATAAATTCGCCAATTGAAAAAAGACCGCTGCGCTGAAAGAGAAAAGATGAAAGACAAGTTCAAGTGTCAAGCTCAAACTCAAACTCAAACTCAAACTTTGCCACTACGTACTTTTTAATCATTACTAAATTACTACCAACTACCAACTACCAACTGCCACTGCGAACTGTTAATTGCTAATTGTTCATTGTCCATTGAAAAAAGACCGCTGCGCTGAAAGAGAAAAGATGAAAGACAAGCTCAAGTGTCAAGTGCAAATTAAAGGGGAAACCATGTGCAAAAGCCCAGTGACCAAAATCCAAAATCCAAAACCCCCAACCTGTACCAACCACTAATTACTTTGTACTTATTACTAACTACTCGGCACGAACTCCCAAATCATCCCCCGCTTCTGTGGAAATAAATGGTACTTTTGCAAAAAATTAATGAGATGGGCGCGATTGTAGCAATAGTGGGAAGGCCGAACGTAGGGAAGTCTACTTTTTTTAACCGTTTGATCCAACGTAGGGAAGCGATTGTGGATGCGGTTAGCGGTGTTACCCGCGACCGCCACTATGGAAAAAGTGATTGGAACGGAAAGGAGTTTTCCATTATCGATACCGGAGGATATGTGGTAGGAAGCGATGATATTTTTGAAAAGGAGATCGACAAACAGGTAGGGTTGGCCATTGGGGAAGCCGATGCCATTCTATTTATGGTCGATGTGGAATCCGGCGTTACCGGAATGGACGAAGATGTTGCCAAACTGTTGCGACGGGTAAAAAAACCTATTTTTTTGATCGTGAACAAAGTGGATAATGCCAAGCGTGCTGCCGATGCGGTGGAATTCTATGCACTGGGCTTGGGCGATTACCATACCATTTCAAGTATTAACGGCAGTGGTACCGGCGAACTGTTGGACGCCCTAGTGGAAGTACTTCCCGATACGGTTGATGAAGAAAGCGAGTTGCCACGTTTTGCCGTTGTGGGAAGGCCCAATGCCGGAAAATCATCGTTCATCAATGCCCTCATAGGGGAAGATCGGTACATCGTTACTGATATTGCCGGTACCACCAGGGATAGTATCGACACCAAATACAATCGCTTTGGTTTTGAATTTAACTTGGTCGATACCGCGGGAATTCGAAGAAAGGCCAAGGTAAAGGAAGATTTAGAGTTCTATTCGGTAATGCGGTCCGTGCGGGCCATAGAGCATAGCGATGTGTGCCTGTTGGTTTTTGATGCTACCCGAGGTTTTGATGGTCAGGTGTCCAATATCTTTTGGTTGGCACAGCGTAACAATAAAGGTATTGTGATTCTCGTAAACAAATGGGATTTGGTCCAGGACAAAGAGACCAATACCATGAAGGAATATACCATTCGCATCAAACAGGCAATCGAGCCCTTTGTAGATGTGCCGATTATTTTTATATCGGTATTGAACAAACAGCGGATTTATAAGGCTATAGAACAAGCCGTAGCGGTCTACCAAAACCGTTCAAAAAAAATCAAGACCAGCGAACTCAACGAGGTACTCTTGCCGATTATAGAACATACCCCTCCACCGGCCTATAAGGACAAGTATGTCAAGATCAAATACATTACCCAGTTGCCGACACCCCACCCGCAATTTGCATTTTTCTGTAACCTGCCACAGTATGTTCGGGATCCCTACAAACGCTTTTTGGAAAACAAACTAAGGGAACATTTCGACTTTACCGGAGTGCCCATCACTGTTTACATGCGTAAGAAATAGTTTTTGGGTATGGGCCAGGGTGCAATGACCGTTAATGGTATTTAAGCAACTAGGGCGTGTTAACACTAATTGCATCGAAAATCAGGGCGATATAGATAAAGGCCGTGAACATGACGTCGAGTT
>NZ_JBNGOP010000056.1:0-5958 GCF_050589625.1 Maribacter sp. 2-571
ATACCTCCATACCAGGTACCTCGGGCAGCGAGCCCTTGGTCGACATATCGGTCAAGACCACCTTACAGCCGATCTCCTTCAATACGTATTCGATACGGTCCGTAGGGTAATCCGGCTTGATGGGAACGTAGCCGCCGCCCGACTTCAATATACCAACAACACCGGCGATCATCCATAAAGATCGATCCAAACAGATCCCCACCGGGACGTCACGGCCGACACCATGGTCCAAAAGACAACCCGCTATACGGTTCGAAAGCGCATCAAGCTCTCCATAGCTCATCGACGTACCCTCAAAACTCAAGGCAATGCCATCCGGACTCTTCGATACACGGGACTCGAACATCCCTACAAAACCAACATCCAAAGGATAATCGACATCCGTATCATTGAAAACATCCAATAGCTCGGTACGCTCCCCTGCGCTCAACAGCTCCAGGTCCCCGATACGCTTTTCGGGGGTCGAGACTATGGACCTTAGCAACGATACATAATGACCCAGCATACGGACCACCGTAGCTTCTTTATACAGATCGCTACAATATTCCACCGATATCGAAAGGCCATCGGCCGTACGAACGATGTCGAAGCTCAGATCGAACTGGGAGGTCGTTTCGCTATAGGGTTCGGTGGTGATCGAAAGTCCCCCCATATCCATGGCACCCTCGTCCCCCCGGTCGTCCACCATAAAGTTGAACAGTACCTGGAACAAGGGGCTGCGGCCCATGTCCCGTGTCTTGACCACGCGCTCCACCACCTTCTCGAAGGGGACCTGTTGGTGGTCGTACGCGCCCACCGTGGTCGCCCTGACACGGTCCAGGACATCACCGAAACAAGGGTCGCCGCCAAGGTCGCTGCGGAGCGCAAGGGTGTTCAGGAAGAAGCCAACCAAGGGCTCGATCTCCGATTGGGTACGGTTCGCGATCGGGATCCCCACACAGATGTCGTCCTGACCGCTGTAACGCTGCAAAAGCACCTTGAAGGCGGAGAGCAGCGTCATAAAGAGCGTCGCGTTGTATTCACGCGATACCTCCCGGAGGTCCGCCGTGAGCGCCGCCCCGATATGATGCGAGACCGTGCCCCCGTCGTTGCCCTGAACGGCGGGACGCGGATGATCGGTAGGGAGTTCCAGTGCCGGCACACCCGCCAGCCGATCCTCCCAATACGAGAGCTGTCCCTCCAAGACCGTATCGGTCAGGTACTCCCGCTGCCAGATAGCATAGTCCGCGTACTGCACCGATAGCACCGGAAGTTCCGGTACGCGGCCCGTGGAATAGGCACCGTACAGCTGCGCGAACTCCCTTATAAGGATATCCTCCGACCAGTCGTCGCTCGCGATATGGTGCAGTACGATCACCAGTAAATGGTCCGAGGCCCCCCCTCGGTACAGACAACAGCGCAACATATAGTCCGACGCCAGATCGAAAGGGGACTCGATATATCGGTCCACATCGGTAGGCAGTGACGTGTCGGGGCCCTGGCCGGACACCCGGTCCAGGGACCAACCCCCCGGGGGCAGGACCTCCTGGTAGCCGACCCCTTCCTCGGACCTGATCACCGTGCGCAACACCTCGTGCCGCTCGACAATCGTGCGAAAGGACCTTTCCAAAAGCCCTACCTCCAGATCGCCCTTCAAACGCAGTACGATCGGCATATGGTACTCCTCGCTGCCCTGCAGCTGGTCCAAGAACCACAACCGCTCCTGGCTGTACGAGAGCGGGATACGCTCCCCGCGCTCCCGCACCGTCACCCCCGGCAACAATGATCTTCCGGGTCCCCCGATCAGGTTTTGTGCCAACTCCCATATGGTGGGGAAGTTGAAGATCGCCGCTATGGCAAGTTCCACTTCCATATCCCTGCGCACCATCGAAACCAAACGCGTCGCCAAAAGGCTGTGGCCGCCGAGCTCGAAGAAGTTGTCGTGGATCCCCACCTTGTCCACGCCCAGCAGTTCCTGCCAGATATCCGACAGGCGCCGCTCGGTCCCGTTACTTGGGGCCACATATTTCGACGCCTGTAGGGAACCCGTACCCTGCTCCGACAAAAAGGTCGCGATAAGCGCCTTGCCGTCCACCTTGTCGCTCAGGTTCACGGGGAAGCCCTCCACAACGCAGTAATGCGAGGGGTGCATGTACGCCGGGAGCTCCTCGCGGCATAGGGCGTGGAGCGATTCCGTAAGGTCCTCCCCGAGCTCCCTGCCCGTAACGCCCGGAACAACGAAGCACACGACGTACTCGCGGCCATCGGCGTCCCTGTGCACCAGTACATGGGAGTCCTCCACATGAACGCTCGTGCGGACCACCGCCGCGATCCCCTCGAGCTCCACTCGGTGGCCACGGATCTTCACCTGATGGTCGGCACGGCCAAGGAACTCCATGTTGCCGTCGGGAAGCCAACGGCCAAGGTCCCCCGTCCTATAGAGCACATCCCCGGAAAGCTCCGCGAAGGGGTTCGCAACGAAACTCTCCGCCGTACGCTCGGGCAGGTCCAGGTACCCCGCGCCGACCCCCACGCCGCTCACACAGATCTCCCCGGGGACGCCGATGGGGCACAAATGGCCCTCTTTGCTCAACACAACGGCGTTCATGTTCGGGATCACCTTCCCGATAGGTACACGTGAGCTGCCCGTGGAAAGCATACCGGTAATCTCGTACTGGATAACGTCGTCCGAGGCCTCGCAGGGACCGTAGGCGTTCAATAAACGGAGATCGGGATAAAGACCGCGAAGATCGTTCACCATCGCCACCGGGATCGACTCCCCTACCAACATGATCCAGCTGAGCCCCGATAGCCCGGACGCACCGCCCGATTCCTTGATATGCTCCAAAAGGCCCCACATGTACGTAGGGACGAACTCCGCGACCGCCACCTCTTCCCTATCGATCGTGGAGAGCACAAGGTCATAGTCCAAAAGGTCCATCTTGTCAACCATCACACAGCTGCCACCCTTCAATACGGGGCCCAGCATCTGCCAGACGGAGATGTCAGAACCGATCCCCGCGCTCTGCAAAAAGTTGAAACCGTCCGGAAGGTCCATCAGACGGTACTCCGCCAACAAATGGTTCATCGCGCCGTTATGCCGCGTGATCGCCCCCTTGGGAACGCCCGTACTCCCGGAGGTGAAAAGAACGTACGCCCAACTGTCCATGCCGTTCACGTTGACGGGGTTCGCCCCCGACATGCCCGATAGGTAGGACACATCGTACACCGGCACATCGCCCCCACCGGACAGGGGAACATCGTCCACCAATAGCACGGTCTTCTTCCCAAGACCGCCAAGGCCCGACAAAAGCCCGCCCGTCGTGATCAGGTACGGGAAACTGTTCTCCCCGAGCATCGCGCCGATGCGCGATGGAGGGTTCTGGGTATCCAAGGGTACGTACACACCGCCCGCCTTGATGATCCCCAACATGCACCCGAGGAAAACAGGGCTGCGATCCATATAAACCCCCACGCAGGTACCGGGGGAAAGCCCGCGGCCCAGGAGCCCGTGCGCCACACGGTTCGCATAAACGTTCAGCTCGTCGTAGCTCCAACGTTCGGGACCGTGCACCACCGCGGTCGATCCACCGTAAAGCGAAACCATGGACTCGAAACGTACGTTGATCGGCACCGTATTGCCCAGGTCGATCGCACTGCCGTTGAAGGCCTCCAATAATTCACGGCGCTCCCCTGCGCTCAAAAGCTCCAGGTCCCCGATACGCTTTTCGGGGGTCGAGACTATGGACCTTAGCAACGATACATAATGACCCAGCATACGGACCACCGTAGCTTCTTTATACAGATCGCTACAATATTCCACCGATATCGAAAGGCCATCGGCCGTACGAACGATGTCGAAGCTCAGATCGAACTGGGAGGTACCTTCCTCAAAATTTTCCCTACCAAGCTCCAACCCTTCAAGACTAATGCCTTTTGTATCTCCTTCATGGGTTTCCCTAACGAAATTGAACAGCACCTGGAACAAGGGGCTGCGGCCCATGTCACGCGTCTTGACCACGCGCTCCACCACCTTCTCGAAGGGGACCTGTTGGTGGTCGTACGCGCCCACCGTGGTCGCCCTGACACGGTCCAGGACATCACCGAAACAAGGGTCGCCGCCAAGGTCGCTGCGGAGCGCAAGGGTGTTCAGGAAGAAGCCAACCAAGGGCTCGATCTCCGATTGGGTACGGTTCGCGATCGGGATCCCCACACAGATGTCGTCCTGACCGCTGTAACGCTGCAAAAGCACCTTGAAGGCGGAGAGCAGCGTCATAAAGAGCGTCGCGTCGCATTCACGGGAGAGTTCCAGTAATTGCTGCGTTAGCGACGCATCTATTGTATCTGATACAGAACCACCCTTGGTACCCTGAACGGCGGGACGCGGATGATCGGTAGGGAGTTCCAGTGCCGGCACACCCGCCAGCCGATCCTCCCAATACGAGAGCTGTCCCTCCAAGACCGTATCGGTCAGGTACTCCCGCTGCCAGATAGCATAGTCTGCATACTGAATGGACAACTCGGGTAAATTAGCTTCCCTGTCCCATTTTAAAGCACTATAAAATTGTACAAATTCATTTATCAAAATAGCTTCCGACCAGTCATCGCTCGCGATATGATGAAGCACAACTACCAATATATATTCATCGCTTGCACTCTCTAACAGATGTGCTTTTAGCATATGGTCTACACTAAGGTCGAAAGGTTTCTTGACAAGTTCGTTAATCGTTACAGAAACTTTTTCCCCTAAAGGCGTTTTGGTTTGCTCAAGTACCCATTGATTTATCGGTAGCGCTTCTTGATAAGGGATACCCTCTTTTTCATCATAAACAGTTCTCAATATTTCATGTCGATTTACAACCATGCGAAAGGCCTTTTCTAAAAGCCCCACGTCCAGATCGCCCTTCAAACGCAGCACGATCGGCATATGGTACTCCTCGCTGCCCTGCAGCTGATCCAGGAACCACAACCGCTCTTGGCCATATGATAATGGAATCTCTTTTACTACATCTCGATCGAAAGCAAGAATGGGATTTTTTGATGGAACGGCATCTTGGGAGTTAAGCGACTGATATTCCTTAAGGTAATCAACAATCAGTTCTTTTTTTTCTTTTATCTCCCTAATCAGTTCTTGATTCGTTATTTTGACTTTGGATTTTAAACTTAAAGAACCGTTCTTGAGTTCAAGTTTTATCCCTTCCTCCTTAACTTTTTTTAAAATATCGAAAACACTATTCTTCATTTCAATCAACTATATTTCAAATGTTACTTCATAGAATGAGCTATCCTCTTTTTGATCGTATTCAACATAATCCATATGAGATGATAGCTCGTAAATAGTGCTAAATTCAAATAGAGCCTTTAAGGGAATTGTAATTTCAAACTGCTTTTGAATTTGAATAGAAAATTTCTGGACCATTAAAGAGTGTAATCCTAATTCAAGGAAATTATCATAGACCCCTACCCTATCTACTCCTAAAAGTTTCTTTAGTATCAATGCCAACTTTTCTTCCGTTTCGTTACCCGGAGCCACATATTTGGTCGCACGTAATCCTCCTGATTCCCCTTGCTCCGACAAAAAGGTCGCGATAAGCGCCTTGCCGTCCACCTTGTCGCCCAGGTTCACGGGAAAGCCCTCCACAACGCAGTAATGCGAGGGGTGCATGTACGCCGGGAGCTCCTCGCGGCATAGGGCGTGGAGCGATTCCGTAAGGTCCTCCCCGAGTTCCCTGCCCGTAACGCCCGGAACAACGAAGCACACGACGTACTCGCGGCCATCGGCGTCCCTGTGCACCAGTACATGGGAGTCCTCCACATGAACGCTCGTGCGGACCACCGCCGCGATCCCCTCGAGCTCCACTCGGTGGCCACGGATCTTCACCTGATGGTCGGCACGGTGGATGAACTCCATGTTGCCGTCGGGAAGCCAACGGCCAAGGTCCCCCGTCCTATAGAGCACATCCCCGGAAAGCTCCGCGA
>NZ_JBNGOP010000057.1:0-2500 GCF_050589625.1 Maribacter sp. 2-571
GTGCTACGTGTAGCGCGCTGACGGTACCGTAAGAATAAGGACCGGCTAACTCCGTGCCAGCAGCCGCGGTAATACGGAGGGTCCGAGCGTTATCCGGAATTATTGGGTTTAAAGGGTCCGTAGGCGGGCCATTAAGTCAGGGGTGAAAGTCTGCGGCTCAACCGTAGAACTGCCCTTGATACTGGTGGTCTTGAGTTATGGTGAAGTGGGCGGAATATGTAGTGTAGCGGTGAAATGCATAGATATTACATAGAACACCGATTGCGAAGGCAGCTCACTAACCATATACTGACGCTGATGGACGAAAGCGTGGGGAGCGAACAGGATTAGATACCCTGGTAGTCCACGCCGTAAACGATGGATACTAGCTGTCCGGTGCCTTGAGCACTGGGCGGCCAAGCGAAAGTGATAAGTATCCCACCTGGGGAGTACGTTCGCAAGAATGAAACTCAAAGGAATTGACGGGGGCCCGCACAAGCGGTGGAGCATGTGGTTTAATTCGATGATACGCGAGGAACCTTACCAGGGCTTAAATGCATATTGACAGGGCCAGAGATGGCTTTTCCTTCGGGCAATTTGCAAGGTGCTGCATGGTTGTCGTCAGCTCGTGCCGTGAGGTGTCAGGTTAAGTCCTATAACGAGCGCAACCCCTACCGTTAGTTGCCAGCATGTCATGATGGGGACTCTAACGGGACTGCCGGTGCAAACCGCGAGGAAGGTGGGGACGACGTCAAATCATCACGGCCCTTACGTCCTGGGCCACACACGTGCTACAATGGCCGGTACAGAGAGCAGCCACGTCGCAAGGCGGAGCGAATCTATAAAACCGGTCACAGTTCGGATCGGGGTCTGCAACCCGACCCCGTGAAGCTGGAATCGCTAGTAATCGGATATCAGCCATGATCCGGTGAATACGTTCCCGGGCCTTGTACACACCGCCCGTCAAGCCATGGAAGCCGGGAGTGCCTGAAGTCCGTCACCGTAAGGAGCGGCCTAGGGCAAGATCGGTAACTAGGGCTAAGTCGTAACAAGGTAGCCGTACCGGAAGGTGCGGCTGGAACACCTCCTTTCTAGAGCGACCTTTACGGTCCATAAGGGATTAACGCGCCGCGTCGCCTCGGTTTATTTTAATTTTGCAAGATATAAAGTCATTGTCTTTACGATATAAGGAATAAAGGAACGGTCGCGCGAGCGATCCGGGACAGTCCCGTAGCTCAGCTGGTTAGAGCGCTACACTGATAATGTAGAGGTCGGCAGTTCGAGTCTGCCCGGGACTACAGCCCAAGGCTGATTTTATGACCGGACCGTTTGGTCCGTCAACGGATCGGTTTTGGATACGTTCATTGAGAATACAAGTATTGGAAATTTTAGAAGTTGGGTATGTTGCGGGTTTTTGACTCATAACTCATAACTAATAACTCATAACTAGAAAAATGGGGGATTAGCTCAGCTGGCTAGAGCGCCTGCCTTGCACGCAGGAGGTCATCGGTTCGACTCCGATATTCTCCACCAACCGTGGAAAAAAGATGATCTAGGTCATCGGTTCCCCCGAAGCGTCGGGGCGATATTCTCCACTGTACGATCAACGATCTGAAATTGTTGACCGTAAAAAGTTCATTGACATATTGGGACAGGATATAGGTACCGTTTTCGGACGGTATATGTATCCGCAAAAATTGAATTACACGAATTTTATTAAGGTAAAGTACGAATTAGAATAGAAGGTTTGGCGACAAGCTGGAAAAGGGCGTATGGGGAATGCCTAGGCTCTCAGAGGCGAAGAAGGACGTGATAAGCTGCGAAAAGCCGCGGGGATCGGCACATACGATATGATCCGCGGATATCCGAATGGGGCAACCCGGCATGTTGAAGACATGTCATCCCGCAAGGGAAGCAAACCCGGTGAACTGAAACATCTAAGTAGCCGGAGGAGGAGAAAACAATAGTGATTCCGGTAGTAGCGGCGAGCGAACCCGGATTAGTCCAAACCGTTGTTGTTTCGGCAATGACGGGGTTGTAGGACCGCGATGTTCGAGCGTTGATGAACTAGAACCCTTTGGAAAGAGGGGCCATAGACGGTGATAGCCCGGTATAGGCAAAGAGACGTAAGATAGCGGTATCCTGAGTAGCGCGGGGCACGTGAAACCCTGTGTGAAACCGGCGGGACCATCCGCCAAGACTAAATACTCCTGAGAGACCGATAGTGGACCAGTACCGTGAGGGAAAGGTGAAAAGAACCCTGAACAAGGGAGTGAAATAGATCCTGAAACCATACGCCTACAAGCGGTCGGAGCCCATATGGGTGACGGCGTGCCTTTTGCATAATGAGCCTACGAGTTACTTTTACCGGCAAGGTTAAGTTCTTCAGGAACGGAGCCGTAGCGAAAGCGAGTCTTAACAGGGCGCTTTAGTCGGTAGTAGTAGACGCGAAACCGTGCGATCTACCCATGGGCAGGGTGAAGCTGTGGTAACACATAGTGGAGGCCCGAACCCGTTGACG
>NZ_JBNGOP010000058.1:0-4404 GCF_050589625.1 Maribacter sp. 2-571
CTCGACGTCATGTTCACGGCCTTTATCTATATCGCCCTGATTTTCGATGCAATTAGTGTTAACACGCCCTAATTACTACCAACCCCTTCTACTCAATACGAATTACTTTTTACTGAATACTAACAACCTGTTCATTGTTTATTGCCTAATTGCTAATTGAAACAAAGACCGCTGCGCTGAAAGAACAAGGAAAAAAGACAGGTTCAAGTTCAAGTTCAAGCTAATTCTGCTCACTACTCAATACTAAATACTTTGTACTAATTACTAACTACAAAAAAGATAAAAGCACTCTTCTGCCAATCGAAAAAACGCATGTCATGCCGAGCCTGTCGAGGCACCTGTTCAAATGTAAGTTCAAAAATCAACTACGCTAAAAAACCAGGTACCGTCAATAGGGTCACCATTCAAATCGTATAAGCGTACATTGAAACCGGAAACATTTTGAGTGGCCACCTCAATCACAGCCGGGCCGGTATCCAATAAACTTACCTGTACCACATAATTGTCCGAACTTGCAGGAATATCAAAAATTAGCTGATAATTACCGATTCCAATGTCTATGATGGACCCCACATTGGTCCTATTTATCAATACCCCGTCCGTTACTTTGCCCAAAGCATGAAAAGCACTGCTCGGCGAAACCCAATCGGTACCCCCGGCCGTAGCACTTAACAACTGCCCAGAGGTACCCGCGTCGCCCCCGGAGTCCAAATAACGGCCATCGACCCTGAGATTGCCCCCTACATGTACTTTTTCCTGAGGTGGATTTGCGGAAATACCCATATTGCCGACCCCCGAAAATACCAAATTTCTACCGTTCAAATTATAGTTGCGATCTTCATCCGCCTGGGTAAGGTCGGTATTGGCCAAATTGGTATTACTTCCGCCGGCCAGATCACTTAAGTCCACTTGGTTCCCTGGAGTGGCCGGGTTGCTCAACCGCAATACGGTACCGTCCCGCACCAAATCGGTAAGTTCGTTTTCATCGTCCGTATCGGTATCCTCGATGAGGTGTTGATCAAGGGCATCGGTGGTTTCGGTAAGTTCGTCCTGTACTATGGAGTTATCGTAAAAAGCACCTCCGAAGTCGATAATACTATTGCCCGGCGCAATGCTCACCCCACCCCCAGAACTGTTTTGGTTGCATAGGTTGATCCAAGTAATACCGGTATACGCATATACACAACCGATATCGGTATTGTACACCAAGGCCCCTTCCAAAGGGCTCATCGCGTTCATTTGTTGGGTGGTTACGCGCGTAACGACCAAAACCAGCTGATCACTTTCAAGTTCCAACAAGGAACCATCATCGATATTTTGAGGGTTCTCTCCAACTTTAACTTGAGCGACCAAGGCAGAAAACGACAGTATAAAAAAGACGGTGAAAAACAACGTGGAACGAAAAATCGATATCTTAGAAAAGTGTTCCTTCATGAAAACAAAAATAGAACTATACTCTAGGATTAAAGAACTTCCCATCAAAAAAAAGTAAAGAATCCTATACCCTTTTTCATAATGCCGAACAACGGTTGGAAGGCTTCTTGCGCGCCCCAACAACTTCAAACTTATATGAAAACCTACTCGCCCTCCCCCTCTTCTATGGAGACATTGCGGTTTAAAGGGGTGAAAATGGGGTTTACTTCCTTGGTTTCGCCCACAACTTCTTCAATTTCCCTTTTGAGATAGTTCAAATGCGCGATGGTCAGGCGATCGGTCATTACCGGGATCGTTTGCTTTATTTTTCCCTGTAGCGTAATCAAATTGTCCAAGGCTAGGGAACGTACATCGGTATTTACGGTATATCCCTCAGAGAGTTTGGCCAAAATACCTTCTACCAAACCGTGGGCCTCTTCGGGTTTGTATAGCGCGATCATATTGGAAACATATGCTTTTTGCAACTTTCGTTTGTAGGCGTTCGTTCGGTAAAAAACATACATATCGCCCCATATCAAATGGTTCAGATCGTCGATATATTCTTCCGGCCGGTACGGGTCTTCCTCCTCGTAACGCTCGGCAATAAAGGTCATCCTGCTCAGGCGGCTCCCCCCCAAAAGGTTCACCATAACGCTTTCCATGGTTTTGGTAACGGACTCCTTTGACTGGGGCGATTGGATAGCGTTCAGGATGTCGTTGGGCAATAGCCACTTGGGTTCCTTAAAAATATGCCTGTCCAAAAAGGCCAATGCCTGTTTTTGTATTTCTTTGGATACCGGCCGGTAGACCTCCCCTTCTTCCCCCATGGTTTTTGGGGTCACATAAATGCCCCCAATATTTTTGGTGACATGAAAAATATAATCGCTGTACTGGTTTACCAAGGATTTGTATACGTTGTCCAAACTTGAAAAATCATCGCTGCCCTTTCCTTTTACCCAATCGCGCAAACAGGGCGTTATCCGTTGCAGGTTCATAATGCCGTAAGTGCTGGCGATCATGGAGTCGTCTCCCAAATCCTCGGTCTGGGACCTTGGGTCGAAATCGCGGCCCTCCCCACCGAACCACAGCCGATGGTTGTTGGTGACACTATCGACCACCATTTGCGCCAAAACTTCTTTTTCTTCGGTTACGCTGAGTTCCCCTGCTTGACCGCCATAGCCCCATTGCACCGCCCACTTGTCGTAATCCCCGATCCTGGGCATTAGATATTCGGTAGGGATGTTATCCTCTGGCTGGGCCACATAATTGAAACGGGCATAATCCATAATCGAACTGGTATGTCCGTTCTTTTTTAACCAATCGGCGTCGCGCAATTTATCCACAGGGGTGGCACTACTGGCCCCCATATTATGTCGGAGCCCTATGGTATGCCCCACTTCATGCGATGCTACAAAACGAATGAGGTTTCCCATCAATTCCGTATCGTACTCCAGTTGTTGGGCGCGGCTATCCACGGCACCCGCCTGCACCATATACCAACTGTGCAATAGGCTCATGAGGTTATGGTACCAACCGATATGGCTTTCAAGGATTTCCCCGCTGCGCGGATCTACAATATTGGGCCCGTAAGCGTTTTTGGATGGGGAGGCAAAATAGCGTAAAACGGAAAAACGGGAGTCTTCCAAACTCATATCCGGATTGTCTTCGGGCCATTCTTTCCCTACAATGGCATTTTTAAACCCAGCCTGTTCGAAGGCGACCTGCCAATCGTTGATGCCCTGTATCAAATAGGGCCGCCATTTTTTAGGCGTTGCGGGATCGATGTAGTATACGATCGGTTTTTTGGGGGTGACCAGCTCCCCGTTTCTCCATTTTTCAAGGTCTTCCGCTCTGGGTTCCAAACGCCAACGGTGGATATAGGTGTTGCGGTTTACTTTTTGCTGCTCATCTCCATATTCCAAATACGAACTTGCAAAATAGCCCACTCGTGCGTCATATAGGCGCTTGCGCATGGGCTCCTTTGGCAATAGCACAAAAGAATTGTTGATTTCCAAGGTAACCACCCCCGCCAGGACCGCCGCGGGCAATTGCTTTTTTCTTTTTTCCTTGCTGGCCAACGCCTTGTACGTTTTTACCGTCCGGATCTCGGTATTAAAGGGGTAGGTGTTGATTTTTTTGATGTAAGATCGATCTTTTTCCAAAGCCGAAAGCTTGTAGGCCGATTTTTGTGCACTGCTCAGGGTCAACAACGGATTTTCGCTGTTGATAAATTCCGTGACCTCGATCAGCGAAGTTTTCTTTTTATCGTTCGTGGCCTTAATTTCAAACGCCTCTAGAATCGGCGTAATGTTGGCGTTGTTAACGGCCTTTGAAATGGCATCTTCCTCATTGGCATCGCTTACCAAGGTGGCAATCCGAAGGAAAACGTTATTGTGGGGTCCTTTTTCAAACAAGATGGTGTTCTCCCCTATTTTTTCGCCGCCGTAATTTCCGGCACCGGAGGGGGTTTTGATAAAACGGGTTACCACCAGCAGTTCTCTATTAAAAAGGCTGTCGGGAATTTCAAAGTAATAGGCATCGGCAACCTGATGCACATCAAAAAGCCCTTTTTTGGTTACCGCATCCTTGGTAACAAAACGGTCGTATGCTTTTTCCTTGTTTGTGGCCAAGGTCGTGCGCTCCTTATTTTTTGAAGCTTTTCCCACTGACCCGAACGAGCCACAAGAAGTCATTATCATCAACAACAGTATACCACCAATATAACGGTTCATAAATAGCGAACGTTTCAATTATCCTGTTTAGTATGCCGTTGGTCGGGGCTTTGGTAGTTTCTGTGGATCAATTTCGACTACCGCTTTCCTTAATATACGTAAAAAAATCAGGATTGGCCGCTAAAACGAATAGACCTTGGCGCATCAAAACCTGTTGCTGGCCAAAAAAGCGATATGCTCTTTGTACTAGGGCGTGTTAACACTAATTGCATCGAAAATCAGGGCGATATAGATAAAGGCCGTGAACATGACGTCGAGT
>NZ_JBNGOP010000059.1:0-4391 GCF_050589625.1 Maribacter sp. 2-571
CTGTCGGATATCTGGCAGGAACTGCTGGGCGTGGACAAGGTGGGGATCCGCGACAACTTCTTCGAGCTCGGCGGGCATAGCCTTTTGGCGACGCGTTTGGTTTCGATGGTACGTAGGCGAATGAAAATCGAGTTGGCCATTGCCGCGATCTTCAATTCCCCGACCATATTCGAATTGGGGCAAAGCCTGATCAATGGACCCAGAAAGTCACTATTGCCAAGTGTGGTCCCACAGGAACGTGGGGAGCGTATCCCGTTGTCCTTCAGCCAGGAGCGTCTGTGGTTCCTGGACCAACTTCAGGGCACTAAGGAGTACCATATTTCAATGGCCCTAAGTTTAACAGGCGCTTTAGATGTAGCCGTACTGGAAAAATGCTTTAAGACTATCGTTGACCGTCATGAGGTTTTACGTACCGTTGTAAAATCAGAGCAAGGTATTGGTTATCAAGAGATGATGTCGGCTGATCAATGGACTTTAGATACTGTTAAGTTAGATGATGCTGAAATAGTCGAAGAGTTGGTAGATAATTTTGCAGATGCACCTTTCGATCTTTCCAAAGACTATATGTTCAGGGCGTGTCTTTACGAGCTCGGACCTCGGGAGTATGTTCTGGCGGGTGTGTTCCACCATATCGCCAGTGATGGTTGGTCGGAAGGTATTCTGATGAATGAGTTTATGGCCTTGTATGGCTCAATGATAAGGAAAGAAGAAACGAACCTGCCAGAGTTGTCGATCCAGTATGCCGACTATGCGATCTGGCAGCGGAAGTATCTGGAAGGAGCGGTGTTGGAAAATCAATTGGAGTATTGGGAGGGTCAGTTATCGGATGCTCCTAATTTGAGCTTACCGACAGACCATGTCCGTCCTTCGGTGCGAAGTACCGAAGGTGCTAGTGTTCAAATGCAATTGGATAAGGAGTTGTGTGAAGCTCTAGTATCGTTGAGTAATTCCCAAGGAGTTACCCTGTTTATGACTTTACTATCGGCCTTTAAGGTATTGATGTACCGTTACAGCGGTCAGGAGGACATCAGTGTGGGTACACCGATCGCGAACCGTACACAGGGGGAGCTAGAGGGTATGATCGGTTTCTTCGTGAATACGCTGGTGCTGCGCAGCGACCTTGGCGGTAATCCCAGTTTTAAGGAGTTTTTGGAACAGATAAAGGAAACAACGCTTGGGGCATATGACCATCAGTTGGCGCCCTTCGAGAAGGTGGTAGACCGCGTGGTGAAGACCCGCGATATGAATGTGAACCCCCTCTTTCAGGTAATGTTCGTATTACAGAATACCCCAAATGATGATTCGCAAAATTCTTTGGAATTTGACGATTTTGCTATGGAACCACTAGTGGATAAGGGAGGTACCAATGTAAAATTTGATTTGACATTGTTCTCCGAACAAAAGGAATCGGGAATTGTGTTGGATTTAGAATATAGAAAAGACCTGTTTTATGAATCTACCATTAAAGGTATACTCTTTAATTTCAAAGAGTTATTAGTTGATATCGTTGCTAATCCATCTTCAAAGTTGAATGGCCTATCCATGGTAACCAAATCAGATAGGCAGAAGGTACTTGAATCTTTTAATAAGAATAAGTTAAAATATCCATCAGATAAAACCATTATCGATTTATTCGAAGAGAGTGTTTTAAAAAATCCCGATGCAATAGCATTGATTTTTGAAAATACCGAACTTACTTATAAGGAACTAGACCAAAAATCAAATCAATGGGCACGATACTTAGGTACAAAAGGAGTTGGTAAAGAGTCAATAGTAGCTATCAGCGCGAACCGTTCGTTGGAAATGGTGATTGGTATTTTAGGAATATTGAAGTGCGAAGCTGCCTATTTACCCATCGACCCAAAGCATCCCAAGGATCGAATACAGTATGTGTTAACAGATTCAAATGCGAAACTTCTTCTTTCACATTCTGACTCGGAAGAGCAATTAAAAGAGGTTGCTATAGATATAGATATCGAAGTTATCGCCTTAGATAATGAATATTTAAATGATATTTCAAAAAGAAAGCTTTCCAAAAGAGGAAACCCTAAGAATTTGGCGTATGCGATTTACACCTCTGGCAGCACAGGTAGGCCAAAAGGGGTTATGGCGGAACATTGTAACCTTATAAATTATATTAACTCACAAACAAATACCTATCGAATAAATGAATCAGATGTGATATTGCAAACATCGAACTTGGTCTTTGATGCTTCTGTAGAGCAGATTTTCCTTTGTCTGCTAAATGGAGCTAGTTTGGTGTTGATAAAAGAGGATACCCTTCTTGATGAAACATTATTGAAAAGCGTAATTGAGCATCATGAGGTTACCCATGTTCACACAACTCCTAGTATTTTAAAGGTTTTAGATCCTAAGATTGGCATATCCTCCTTGAGGAGAGTTATTGTAGGAGGAGAAGAATGTTCGGTAAAACTAGCTAATAATTGGATTCAACATTATGATTTTTATAATAAATATGGACCAACAGAGGCTACAATAACTACTACAATAAAGTACTTTCCTAAAGGGGTTAGAGTAGAGAGGGTGTCTATTGGTGCCCCAATTCATAATACCGATGTTTATATCTTATCCGAAAACCTTCAAATACAGCCTGTTGGAGCTTTGGGAGAGTTGTGTATCGGTGGCGATGGTTTGACCAGGGGATACTTAAATCGCCCAGACCTTACGTCTGAAAGGTTTATTAGCCATCCATTTAAAGAAAATCAACGACTGTACCGTACCGGTGATTTGGCTCGTTGGTCAGCTGATGGTGAGCTTTTTTTTATGGGAAGGCAGGACGACCAGGTAAAGGTACGTGGTTACCGTATCGAGCTTGGCGAGATCGAGATGGTCCTCCTGGGGATCGAAGGTATTGATGGCGCTTGTGTGTTGGCGATGGCTGATTCGGGCGGTGACAAGCGCTTGGTCGGTTATGTGGTAGTAGCGGGAGCCCTTGACAGGGATTTTATCGAGATGGCGCTCAAGGATCGCCTTCCGGAGTACATGGTACCCCGTCTATGGGTCTTCTTGGAGGAGCTTCCTTTGACGCGTAACGGGAAGGTCGATAGGAAGTCGTTGCCAGACCCTGATGTATCAGAAGGTTCGACCGTTGAGTATGTTGCCCCTAGCAACGAAACCGAGCAGCGCTTGGCCGATATCTGGCAGGAGCTTTTGGGCGTGGAGAAGGTCGGTATTTACGACAATTTCTTCGAACTTGGCGGGGATTCGATCATTACGATCCAGGTAGTGAGCCGCGCCAGGCGATCGGGCTATAATCTTAATCCGATCGATATCTTCGAGTGCCAAACGATTTTCAAATTAACAGAGGTAATCAAGGGGCACAATACCTTGATTTTAGGGGAGCAAGGCTTTCTAGAAGGGGAGAGCGAGATGCTTCCGATACAAAGGCGGTATTTCGATGATCTTTATAGTGAGGATACCCATTTCAACCAAGCGATCCTATTGGGAATCGATAAATCGATACCCTCTTCGGTATTTTCCAAAATAGCAGGGGTATTGGTGGAACATCATGACGGGTTGCGCTTTTCCTATCAAAAGGGTGAATCTTGGAAACAGTCCTATAGTGCTTCCAAAGGTGTATTGGCGATTAGGGATTTAAAAGCTGTAAAACAAGAAGCACTTTCTTCAGGGATTACCGCAATCTGTGAGGAATTTCAACGTGGACTTTCCATAGATAAAGGCGAGGTCTTTAAGATGGTGTTCATTGAAACACCGGATAATGAAACCAAGAACCGTTTGTTCATTGTTGCGAACCACCTGGTGATCGATGGTGTTTCGTGGCGTATTTTGATGGACGATATGAATTTGCTATTAGAGCAAATTGGTACCAATAAAGAAATCGACCTTGGAAAAAAAGGCTCTTCGTACCGTGAATGGGCAAATGCCCTAAAAGAATATTCGGTCAGCAGGCGTGTGGTCTCTCAGTATTCCTATTGGAAGACGTTGCATTCCTCCCATGGCCCTTTACCTGTCGACATGGTCGACAACCCTTCACTGCCTGGCAAGGTTCTGTCGCACAACGTGAATTTGGGCAAAGAATCGACCGCTCTATTGCTCCAGGGAACGAACCGTGCCTATAGTACGGATATCAACGATATCCTTCTCTGCGGTCTCGCGATGGCAATTCACGAATGGAGCGGTCTTGAAAACATCGTTGTGGGTCTGGAAGGGCATGGTCGCGAAAACATTTCTGGCGACATAGATGTAAGCACAACTGTTGGATGGTTTACAAATCTGTACCCGATTTGTTTGCCCGCAAGTAGCGAAATGTCATTGGAGGATTTTATAAAATCGACAAAAGAAACACTGAGACGGGTACCAGGAAAAGGCATGGGGTATGGAGCCCTTAGATACCTTCACCCATCTGCGGA
>NZ_JBNGOP010000060.1:0-3546 GCF_050589625.1 Maribacter sp. 2-571
CTTAGCAACGATACATAATGACCCAGCATACGGACCACCGTAGCTTCTTTATACAGATCGCTACAATATTCCACCGAAATATCGAGATCTTCACCCGTATGGGTGATGTCGAAACTCAGATCAAATTGCGCCGTAGTTTCGTCGAACGCTTCTTCGGTCAATTCAAGAGACCCTAAGTCGATGACGTCTCTTCCCCTGTCATCGGTCTCATTGTCCATCATAAAATTGAACATCACCTGGAACAGCGGGCTACGGCTCATGTCCCGCGTCTTCACAACACGGTCCACCACTTTTTCAAAAGGAACTTCTTGATGGTCGTACGCGCCAAGGGTGGTCTTCTTGACCTGTTGTACCACGTCTATAAACCTCGATTCGTCGTCAAGATTACTACGTAGTGCCAAGGTGTTCAAAAACAGCCCTATCAATGGCTCGATCTCCGATTGGGTACGGTTCGCTATCGGCGTGCCCACACAAATATCTTCCTGACCGCTGTAACGGTACAGCAATACCTTAAAGGCCGAGAGCAACGTCATGAACATGGTAGCATCCAATCGTTGTGACAAATCGATAAGCCCACTCGTCAGCGATTCATCTATCGTACAAGACACCGTTCCTCCTTTACTGCTCTGCACGGCGGGACGCGAATAATCCGTAGGGAGTTCCAAAAAGGAAACCCCTTGGAGTTGTTCCTCCCAATAACCAAGCTTCGCCTCCAAAACGGAATCTGTCAGGTAGTTGCGCTGCCAGATCGCATAGTCGGCGTACTGAATCGATAATTCTGGCAAACGTGGTTGCTTGCCTTCTAAAAATGCCTTATAAATTGTTACAAACTCATCTACCAAAATGGTATTCGACCAATCATCACTTGATATATGATGAAAAACAACGGCCAATACATGTGTCTCTTTATCTAAGGCAAACAAACCGGCTCGGAACATATAATCCTTGCTCAATACAAAAGGCCTTTCTATAAAGTCATCTAGCACGTTTACTAAAGTGGTAGTATCATTAATGTCGCTCAATTCCAATGACCAATTGTCTGAAGAGATAATCTCTTGATATCCTATACCATCTTCCAAACTTATGATTGTCCGTAATATCTCGTGGCGCTCAACAATCGTGCGAAACGTATTTTCCAAAAGCCCGGCGTCCAAATCACCCTTCAAACGAAGTACGATCGGCATATGGTACTCCTCGCTGCCCTGCAGCTGGTCCAAGAACCAAAGCCGCTCTTGACTGAAGGACAACGGGATTCGCTCGCCACGCTCTTGAACAATTATTGCTGGGAGTGACCCACTTTCGGATTGTTTAGAAAGATAATCCCCCAGTTCTGATAATAGCGGGTTTTCAAAAATTCGCGATATATCGATTTCCCTTTCCATTTCTTTGCGAATGGTAGAAACCAATCTTGTCGCTAATAGGCTGTGCCCGCCTAGCTCGAAGAAATTATCCAAGGCCCCGACCCGTTCCACTCCAAGCAGCTCCTTCCAGATTTCGGACAGTTGTTGTTCCACATCGTTGCGCGGCGCTACGTACTCGACCGTCGACTGCTCCGTTAGCTCCGGGTGCGGCAACGACTTCTTGTCCACCTTCCCGTTCACCGTCAAGGGCAATTCATCCAAGCTTACCCATAAACCGGGAACCATATAGCCGGGTAACTTTTGTGAAAGTGCCTCCTGGATATTCTCCTTGTCAAAAATATCCCCGCCATGGCCCACAACATAGCCTACCAGTTGATTATTCCCATGACTATCGGGACGTACCTGGACACTGCAGCCCGATACCTGTGGCAATCCCGATAAAACGCTCTCGATCTCACCGAGCTCGATACGATAGCCACGTACCTTCACCTGGTCATCGATCCTACCCACATATTCGATCGTACCATCGGCCAACCAACGTACCAGATCACCGGTCCTATAAAGCTTGCTCACGCCAGAAACATCAAAAGGGTTGTCCACGAACTTTTCCTTCGTCAAAGCGGGACGGTTAAGATAACCGTGGGCCAAGCCGGCACCAGATACGCAAAGCTCTCCTAATACACCCACCGGCACCAACCCCTGCCGACCGTCCAACACATATAGCTTCGTATTCGAAATAGCCGACCCTATAGGGATATGTTGACGCCCGATATCGGAGGGCTTCACCTTGTAGGTCGACACACAGACAGCGCACTCCGTGGGACCGTACGCATTGTAATAATCACTAAATCCGCTACAGTAGACCGCCTTATCGATATCCGGGGATTCCCCCGCAGTTACGATTACCCGTAAGAAACTGAGTTCCTCCAAAGGCAATACACGCAAATAAGCAGGGGGCAAGGTCACCATACTTACCGAGTTAGACTCCAAATAGGAAACAAAGGCCTCACGGTCCGCGATAACATCCTTCCCGGCTATAACAAGCGAAGCTCCACTGTAAAAGGCCATGAAAAGCTCATAAACCGAGGCATCGAAAGATAAAGATGCGAATTGGAGCACACGATCCGATCCGGTAATCCCAAAGGTCCCGATCTGGTCCAAAGACATATTAACGTTTGCACCATGGCTCACCATAACCCCCTTGGGATTACCCGTACTACCAGAGGTATAAATCACATACGCAGCTGTATGTGGGGTTATTTTTACTGAAGGGTTTGAAAATGAATCACTGGTGGCGAACAATCCCTCAAATTCTATATCGATAGTGAAAATTCCGACATTGAAATCAATAACATCGAACATGCTCTCAGACTCTATAATCAGTGTTTTTAGGCCTATATCTTCTATGATATACGATTTTCTACTCGCAGGGTAATCCACATCAATCGGAACATACGCTCCCCCGGATTTTAGAATCCCAAGAATAGAAATAATCGATAATTCGGTACGATTTAACATCACCCCTATATAATCACCTGGAGCTATCTGATACTGATTCAGCAAATAATGTGCTAGACAATTTGCTCGATTGTTCAATTCGTTATAGGTCAGCGCCGTATCCCCACAGATTACTGCTGTAGCATTCGGGGTCTTTTTCACTTGAGACTCGAACAAATCAACGATTGTCTTATCATCAGGATATGCTATCTCTGTATTATTGAAGACTTCAAGAAGCTGCTTTTCCTCTGGGGCCGTCAGCATCGATAGACTTGTAATGCTCGCCGCAGGGTCTGCAACGATGCTGCGCAACAACTGCTCGTAATGGACAAGCATACGGCGCACAGTGGTCTCTTCAAAAAGTGCCGTGCAATATTCCAGGTCTAATGCAATACCCGACTTTTCTTCTGAAATAGTTAACGCTAAATCTAATAACGATACCTTTTCTTCTTCTTCGTAAGAGCCCACTTCTAAACCATATAGCTGTGTCATAGTAGTCCTAGCGTCCTCTTCAGGAACATCATTGGATCTAAACAATACCTGAAAGAGGGGACTCATGCTCATATCGCGGGTCTTCACCACGCGGTCCACCACCTTCTCGAAGGGCGCCAACTGGTGGTCGTACGCACCAAGGGTCGTACCCTTCACCTGTTGCAACAGCTCCCGGAAACCGGGGTCCCCGCCAAGG
>NZ_JBNGOP010000061.1:0-3062 GCF_050589625.1 Maribacter sp. 2-571
TGGATGGACGTGTTGGGCTACAGCGGTTCCATGCAAAAGAACTATCCCCACCACCTTTGCGAGTTCTTCCATTGGCTCGAACGACACGGGCATACCAAAATAAACACTGTCCAAAAAGAAACCGTTAAGGAGTATTATGGCCATCTAAGGACACGGGGCAACAAAACAAGGTCGGGCGCGCTATCGGCCAGTTCGCTCAACCATCACCAACAGGCGATCAGGAAGTTCAGGGAATACCTGATAAAGCACAATTCTACGCCTTTTAAGATCCATATAAAAAGGGAGAAAGCGCAAGAAGGAAGGATAAGATACTGCACCCAAGCAGAGATCGAGCAACTGTTCAAGGCCACCGAACACAGTCACGGACTGCCACGGTTCAGGGCAAGGCAAAAAGCATTGTTGGTCTGCCTTTACAGCTTGGGGATGCGCAGGAACGAGGTCATCAACCTGATGCTGAACGATATTTTATGGGACAGGGAACGGGTATTCGTTCGCAAGGGCAAGAACTACAAGGAACGGTTCGTACCCATCAACCATTACAATCTAAAGCTAATGGAGGACTATGTCCTCGATGCACGGATGGACTTTAAAAAGGCCTCGGAAAGCGAATACGTCTTTTTGAGCCGAAGGAGCGATAGGATGAGCGGTGCGGCCCTGGAACACAACCTAAGGCAAATAGTGGATGCCACCGGTAACGAAGAATTAAGGCAAAAGAAGGTAACGCCCCATATGCTGCGCCACAGCATCGCCACACACTTTTTACAAGCGGGCATGAAAATAGAGGACATACAACAATTCTTGGGCCATGCCTCATTGGAAAGCACGCAAATCTATACACACATATTGAAAGACTGAACATTAATGGCGTGCTTCACGAGTTCCATTGAAAAACAATAAAGATTACACGAGCTAAAGCACCCAGATTTACACCCACTTGGTCGGGAAGCCCGACAGCTGAACAAAAAATATGGACTACGAAGAACACCTGAGAGAGAACGATTACAGCAAGACCACTATTGCCCATTACCTGCAACGCTTGGAGGAATTTACGAACTGGTCAAGGAAACAGCGCATACGGCCCGAGAACATCGATTACAGGACCGGTCTAAAGTATATCAAGCACCTACAACAAAAGGGCATGGCCGTACAGACCATCAACAACCATATCGTTACCCTGCGCAATTACTTCGATCATCTAACGGCCGTCGGCCTCCGACCGGAAAACCCATTGGAGGGCGTATCGGTAAAGGGAGCCGTAAAACGGGTATTGCACAACCTGTTGGACGGCGACGAACTCGAAGACCTGTACTACTCCTATGAAACCGAAACCTTTAGCAAATATGCCAAGCAAAAGGTAAAATGGGCCGCCAAAAGAAACAAGGTCGTTACGGGGCTGCTCGTCTATCAAGGACTGAACACCACCAATCTAAAGAGCCTATTGTTGGAACACTTGGAACTCTACAAGGGCAAATTGTATGTGCCAAGTACCCGAAGGAACAACCCACGGGAAATGGAGCTGAAACCGTGGCAGGTCATGAATATGCTCGAATACATCAACGAGATACGGCCACGATTGGCAAAGGACGGCCATATTGAAAACGATAAGCTATTTATACCACAGAACCATTTTAACGATATGGTACGGGTCGGTATATTGAAACGGTTGAAAAAGATAAACCGTAAAGTGACCAATGTGAACCACTTAAGGGCATCGGTGATCGTGAACTGGTTGGGGCGGTACAACATCAGAAAGGTACAGTACCTCGCAGGCCACAAATACATATCATCGACCGAAAGTTACCGACAGGACAACCTTGAAAATCTACAGGAGGCCGTCAACCAATACCATCCATTAAGCTAAAAACACAATTATGCAAATACACAATAGAAGTCCTTAGGCCGAAATACATCCGTTCCTTGAAGCATAATATAAAATCGACGGTGTATTTTTACAAAATCCCGCTAGGTTCGCAGGTTAAGGAAACTCCTGCGCTGTACATTATGCACAGAAGGAGAACTAAGGCGGGTATTTTTTTTAAATCCTTATAAAGCATAATTATGAATCCACAAGAATTTACCGAAAGGTATTGCCATACCCTGCACCGGGACCCGGACACCCACGAAAACTATATCAAACTCACGATCGCCGACATCGGCGAGCTCGGCAACATGCAGGAGGCCCTGCTCAACGGCCTTGCGATGCTCACCCAGTTGGACCACGACCAAAGAAAGGAGGCCGAGCACAGCATGTACTGGCTGTGCCGGATACTCTTGGCGGGCCATCCACGGGAGGAACTGGACGGCTTGGCAGAATGGTTGAAAAACAATGAATGATACACAAAGGGCATGGCTTTACGGTGATGCCCTTTGATACTTGCACCAAATGGAGCAAGAAATGAACAATAAAATATAAATTACCTTTGTTATGGATATAAATGTAAATGTCATGGATCTGGACGCCGACATCAAATGGATACGGAAGGAACTCAAGGAAGTGAAGGACCCTACCTTGATAGAGGCCTTTAAAAACCTATTGCAGTACCGAAAAAAAGTAAGCGATGTTCCCTATGAGATATCCGACGAACATAAGGCCGTCCTTGACGAAAGATTGGAGTACCATAAAGCGAACCCCGATGAGCTATTGGATTGGGAGGGCGTTAAAAGCAAATGGTAATGGGCTACAAAGTAAAGTTGTTGCCCATTGTACACGACGATCTGAAAAAAGCAAAAAAGTGGTACAGCGAACAACGGAAAGGACTGGGCGAAGAACTCAAAAAGGAGGTCAACGCACAGATCGATTATATTGGCCGGTACCCCGAACACTTCCAACGCCGATATAAAGAACTACGGCTATCATTGACCGACCGTTTTCCCTATGCGATCTTCTACATAGTCGATGAAGAAAAGAAACAGGTCATCGTGTTCGGTGTCCTGCACACAAAAAGAAATCCCGAGATCGCCCGCAAAAGAACAGGAAACAAATAACCCCGCACAGGGCAGACCTAGATTGTTGCGAAAAGCAAAAATCCCCTAGGCCTGCCCTGCTTCCTCGCCAGCGCACC
>NZ_JBNGOP010000062.1:0-1912 GCF_050589625.1 Maribacter sp. 2-571
CCCCGCACAGGGCAGACCTAGATTGTTGCGAAAAGCAAAAATCCCCTAGGCCTGCCCTGCTTCCTCGCCAGCGCACCACCAAAGCAATGTTTACATAATAGAAGTTATAACCGCTCTTCCTTACGTCAGGGTCTATAACGCTATTATGTAAAATTGCCGCTGTCCCAACACCAAATCCCAACCCAAAAACCAACAAATGATTACACGATAATTTTGTAGCTTTAATCACTTTAGAAGTATGTTACAATGAAAGATATAAAACTGTATAAGGCTGCCTTTATGGAAGCGTTGGAATGTGAAGAAAAAGACTTTGAAATGAAGCCATACATGGATGGCAACAAAGGAGGTCCAATGCTTGCCAAATATGGAGATGCTGTATATAAAGTGAATAGTTCCGATGATTTATACCAATATGCAGAAGCACACTTGACAGATGAACTGGCCTTTCATTTACCGCCTTATATAGTCAGCGACATCATGGAAGATATCCATGCTTCGGAAAAATTCTATAGTAAATTGTTGGACGGTATAAGAAAAGAGCATAAAGAAGAACTAGCTCTGCTACTAAGTGTTTATAATACCACTCAAGGCGACTTCTGGGGGATACTCTATGAACACGCAGACCCGCTTTTGTGTGCAAAAGCTGTCAATGCAGCAACTGAGATGTACGATCTTGAAATATTGAAGGGAGAACTTGTTGAAGAATGGGTTGTGAATGGCGATGAACTGTTGTCCATGCATGTCGAGGGTATCTTTAAAGAAGTGGTTTTTAACGAAGATACTCCGTCTGAAGAATGCTTCTACATATACGATGTGGATTATGTTTTTTATGAGTAAAACTCATTTAGGTCAAGATGTGTCATTGTCATTACAAAATAGACCCTCTGACTGTTAACCAGAATACCCTTCCCACTCGGTCGTGACGCTCAATCGTCGCTTGCCTATCATTTTAAAAAAGACCGATTCCCAACGCACCGCCAACCTCCAAATCGTTCTTTTTTAAAACGTTCCCCTCGAAAACCGTCCGCCGACTTCATGACCTGCGACCTCCTGCTTTGGGAGCAGAAGACCATAGGTTCAAGTCCCTCTCTCGCCATACGTCCGCAAAACATCATGCCCCAAAGCCTTACCGAGCTAATACTATGAAATGCGGGGCAAAAGGCCCCTACGCTCCGCCATATCACGTTTAACCGGGGATTACATGGGCGTGATACTATAATCCCTTCCCCGAAAATCATTGGGCAGAAGCCTCCCGACGGTTCGGGATTGGTTACAGGACAAGCGTTGGCAGCGAGGGCGTAGGGAGTATTTTACATAGTTTACATTATGGCTTACGGCCAAAAAGAAGAATCCAGACCTAAATGTTGACACCGTACCATAATGCAAATTATGTAACATACCGGGGGAAGGGAGCGGCGGCGATACGGGGGCTTGTTGCCCTAGCAATAAACCGGATCGCCGCTGCGAGGCCGATCCAGCTACAATGCCTATCTTAGTGACATTGATACGTTCTTTTACATAAAAACGGGTCGCCCTTGGCCAAAAAAAGGGCCGTTTTATAAAAAAATCGCTTAAATACGGTACACTTGGGCAACGTGCGGTTGTCCTACCAGGATGCAGATAATGACGGGTCTATCGACCCGAATACCGAAATCGTAAAGGAATCGAACTATTATCCATTTGGATTATCTCATAAGGGTTACAACAACAATGTAAGTTCCTTTGGGAATTCCGTTGCAAAAAGATATATGTTCGGGGGCAAGGAGTACAATGAGGAACTGGGTCTGGACTGGTACGATATCACCGCCCGGAACTATGACCCCGCTTTGGGAAGATGGATGAACATCGATCTTCTCGCTGAAGTTCAAGAAGATTTTACGCCATACCACTATTCATACAATAGCCCTATAAC
>NZ_JBNGOP010000063.1:0-1635 GCF_050589625.1 Maribacter sp. 2-571
TCGATGCTCTTGGATATACTCCTGTACCTGCCCATAGACGGTATCCTCTTCTACTTCGATAGAACCTCCTTGAACCAGCCGTTCATAATATTCATGTACCTGACCTATCAGGATAGGCAAGCTCCACCCATCGGAGATACTGTGGTGCTCGCTCTTTAGAATCGTGTATTTGTCTTCCCTTTGCTTGATGATGTGCAGCCTGAGCAAGGTCGGCCCTTCCATGTTGAAACCTACCTTTCGATCCGCTTCCTGTATCGAGGCGATACGGGCATCGATTTCTTTTTGGTCGGCAGATCCCGAAAGGTCGTGATAGGTGTGGGAGAGTACCCCTTTGGTATAGATGACCTGTAACAGCACTTGTTCCCAATTAAAGCCAGTCCTCAGTATAGGGTACTTCGCGATACAATGTTCCCATGCCCGTAAGTAATGGGATACATTGAGCTGCATATCATAATCCAACAACAATTGCTCACGATAGGCATCGTCCTCAGGTTGCTCTATGGCGTGGAACAAAAAGCCTTGTTGCAGGCTATTGGCGGGATAAATGGCCGCTATGCCATTATCGTTTGCCAAGGCTTCGCTTTGCAAGCGGTCGAGCAGGGGCATGCCGATGGCCGCATAGGAAAAATCGCTCGGCGTATACCAACTTCCCGTTTCCGATAGACGACGCTCGCAATGTTCTATGATCTCCACAAGGGTGTCCTTGAAAACAGAAGCCAAAGCTTTCGTATCATCAGCGCTCAGGTACGTGACCAACGAAAATTGCAGTACCCCATCGGCGACACCGCCATTGATATCGATGATGTTGTGGTCCCTGTTTTTAGGGGATACCTCCTCCCCACTGGGCTCGGAGACCAGTTGCCAATCCGTAACGGACTCCTCACCATCGAACTGCCCCAGATAATTGAAGCTGACATTGGGCAGGTCCGAAAAACCATAGTCGGTTGTGTCCGACACAGCGAAACTACCGAAACCGATACCCTTGTTGGGGATACTACGCAATTCTTCCTTGACCGAACGGATATCAAGGGACAGATCGCCACTAAGTGACAAACGTACCGGGAACACACTGGTATACCAACCCAAGGTATTGCTATGGTCGATCTGATCGAACAACAGTTCCCGGCCATGGCCCTCGAGCGTTAGGCCCGCAACTTCACTATCCGTTAGATTTGACAAGGCCCTGCCCAGGGCCGTTAACAACAGATCGTTTATTTCCGTACGGTATGCCTTGGGACAATGTTGCAACAGCGAAACGGTCTGGGCCTTGGTCAGTTTTAGGGTCTTCGTTTTCTCTTTAGACACCCGTAACACATCATAGTCGGGAAGGTCGGATAGCTGGGCCGACCAATAATTCGACTCTTTAGCATATAAGGAACCGTACTCGCCGATCTTGGACACCCATTGTCGGTAACTGCTCCCTTTGGGGGGCAATACGCCACCGCTGTACAAACGCTCCAGATCCGCCGTTAAAATACGCCAGCTCACCGCATCGACGATCAAATGGTGCAGGGCCATATAGATACGGGCACTACCATCCGCATAACCGTGCAAATAACCGAACTGGAACAAAGGCCCTTCGGTCATGGAGAAACCTGCCTGCCAATCGGTCAGTACTTCCGATAGCCCGGCTTC
>NZ_JBNGOP010000064.1:0-1609 GCF_050589625.1 Maribacter sp. 2-571
TTCAACAAGGTGCAGCAATTGGGCGAAGAGGATGTTACCAGCGTAAAGGCCATGCTAAAGGCCTTCGTATTCCAAAAGGACATCCAAAAACAACTCGCATGAGTTTGGAGGTTCTTGTACTCATCTTTTCCTTGATCGCTTCACTTATAAAAGGCTTACTTTTCTTGGGCGATAAAAAACAACGTAAAAGACTGAGAAGATCTTTTAAGAATGTAAAGAAGCTCCTAAGGCCCTATATCATCAACAGACGTATGTTTAGGACAATGCTGTTGTTGGACTGTGCGCTTTTCGTATTGGGAACCGTACTGTCCCTGGTATATATGGTGGCCATCACCCGCTCCCACAACTTTTATCTCGCCACTTTCATAGCTGCCCTACTAATGGCGGCCAACATCAACCTGCTGTACAGGGGTATCGTAGTATTCAAGGCCCTTCAAAAATCATTGACATAAAAAAACCACGACATCCCCGCCGTGGCCCTTTTACAACTCTTTACCCCTTACCCGATGCGGCACCCGTCTAAGACGAGGGCTAGCGGGAGGAAAACTTCTCAGAACATACTCTTCGCACAGCTGGATTAGTTTCGACTATCATTAAACCATTCTTCTCCGTTCCAATCGGGTTCAAATCCACCTACTTTATCAATAATTAAATTAGGATTAGTAGAATGTACAAAAAGAATTAATTTTTGCTCGGCAAGTAGCCAAGTCCAAGCAACTTTAACAATAACGTCTAATAAAGCTTCACTAAAGTCTTTAGATTGTTGGTAGAATGAATCAAAGTGCTTGAATACAACAACCAACCCTTTGTATTTCTTATTAAACTTATCATCCAAACAGTCCTTAAACGCATTTATATTCTCACCATAATAATCAGGGAAATCAAACCCTTCTTGGATTTTTTTATGAGCGTTTCCCTTTGTCCAACTCATAGTTGATATCTCAATAATTTGATATCCGATTTTTTCTAACTCTTTAACATTATTCCCTAATACTTCTTCAGAAAAGTATTTTATAATTGGTCCATTTCTTACAGTTAGCCAATCTTTATTTTCATCTTCATCATAACTATTATTCCATTTCCATGCCATAATATTCTAATTAATCTTTAAACTCTTTAAAAGTCTTATAATGGTCCCTTGTATAATAGGTCTTCCCATCGGAACCAATGACCATTCTCTCTTTGCCTCTACTCGCCCCATGCTGTGGTGATTTATTTATATCATACTCAGTATAGGTAATTGCTTTTCCATTTGCATCTTTCCTTGGCAGAACTTGTCCACCATCTCTTCCATCATTTTCCCATGGCACTCCTCCTTTTTTAGTTCCAGGAATTTTTTTACCCTTATTTTTTTTCGCCCATCTGGCCAACTTTTTCAGTTTTTTTAATTTCCCAGTTCCGATTTGAAGAGCCAATAGTTTTACATTGCCTTTGGGTGCTTCTGTTAAAACAACTTCAACTTCATCCAAGCCGAACCAGCCAAATATTTCGCCTAAGGCACTTTCTGATTTAAATTTTCTTACAAGAAAGGCAGTAGCCTCCGAAACCCATCGAGCTACTGTTGTCGCAGGTAATTTAGAAGATGGTAATACTGAACCATTACTGTTGT
>NZ_JBNGOP010000065.1:0-1529 GCF_050589625.1 Maribacter sp. 2-571
GAGACGACCCTTGGCGCGTACGACCACCAGTTGGCGCCCTTCGAGAAGGTGGTCGAACGGGTGGTCAAGACACGGGAGGCGGGTGTGAACCCCTTGTTCCAGGTCTTGTTCTCGTTACAGAATTCGGAGGCCGAGGCTTCCGGTTCCGAGATGGCCCCTACCGAGATGGAGGACCTTTTGGTATCCCCTTACGAGTCCGGTGGCGGTACTACTGCGCAGTTCGATCTAAAAATGGTAGTTGTGGAGGACCTATCGGATATCGCGATCGACCTGGAATACCGCAATAGCCTTTTCAGCCGTGAAACGATCGAGGGGATGCTGTCGCATTATGTGGAGCTGTTGCGCAGTATCGTGGCCTCCCCTGAGAGCCGTTTGTCGGAGCTTTCGATGTTGGGCGTATCCGAGGAGCAACAATTATTGGAATCGCTCTCCACGAGGGTTCTGACCGATGTCCCGACGTGGAACGTTCTGGAGCTCTTTGACCGGCATGTTTCCGGTTCCCCCGATTCCCCTGCGCTTGTGTACGGCGTTACCGAGCTGAGCTATGGGGAGCTCGGGGAGCGTGTGGACCGTTTGGCGCTTCATTTACGGGAACATTACCATGTGGTCGAGGGTGATTATATCGGGGTTATCCAGGATCGTTCCCATTGGAGCGTTATCTCTATTTTGGGGATCCTTAAGTCTGGCGGCGTGTACGTTCCGATCGATGCGGGCTACCCCTCGGACAGGAAATCGTATATCATAGGTGATACGGGCCTTGGCCTTATCGTGACGGATTCGGAACACCTGTTCGATGTGACGGAGTATTCGTTGCCGATCTTTACGATAGACATCGAGCTTGATGGGTTATTGGGCACTGGAGGGCCCGATTCGCCTTTGGCGGCCTTGTCGCCTTCCTCATCGGCCTATGTGATCTATACCTCGGGCAGTACGGGAATGCCCAAGGGGGTCCCGATCACCCATGGTTCGCTATCGAACTATATCCATAACAGTGGCAGTTCCTATATAGGGGACCGGGCATCTGGGAGCTATATGCACCTATCGATGTCCTTCGATGCCTCTTTGACGGAGCTTTTCACGCCCTTGGTCACGGGGAAGCGTTTAGTGATCAGTGGCCGTGAGGGCCTTGATGTCTTTACCGACGCGAACCTATTGAAGTACGCCCCTTACGATTTCATCAAGTTGACGCCCTCTCATATGGAGTTGTTGGGCCCTGTGCTTGAATCGTCCTTGCCGGGGGTATTGTCGGACCGTTACGTTCTGGGCGGCGAGACGCTGCTACCGGGCCATTTATCGGTCTTCGGGGAGCTTGGCATCTCCAGTGAGATTGTGAACGAGTACGGTCCCACGGAGGCTACGGTCGGCTGTAGCACCCATGTATTCAACAGTCTGGACGATTTTTCCATGACGGACAGTTTTTCGATCGGGGTCCCGATGGCCAATATGCGCATCTACATATTGGACGCGCATGGCGGTCTGTTGCCTCGGGGCGTTGTGGGGGAGCTGTGCATCGGCGGTGCGGGGGTATC
>NZ_JBNGOP010000066.1:0-1505 GCF_050589625.1 Maribacter sp. 2-571
GATACCCCCGCACCGCCGATGCACAGCTCCCCCACAACGCCCCGAGGCAACAGACCGCCATGCGCGTCCAATATGTATACTTTAGTATCCGAAAATGGAGTCCCTATTGGAATGTTTTGATAGGAAGCATTCAAATCTACCTTATGGAGTAGTTTACCTATAGTGGTCTCCGTTGGTCCATAATGATTGATTACTTTAATAGCTTTATTCGTATTTTTTATTTTATCGACCAAAGTGGGCGTCAGTATATCCCCCCCAAATATGATTCCCGATTCAGGCAGAAGCGGACCATATTCACTTTCCAAGGCCGACCAATGAGAGGGTACTATCTTGATGTAATCGATCGTATTTTGATTAAAATAACTTCCCATTGCATATGCATCTTTCAATGCATCTTTCGAAAAGGTATGCAAAGTACCGCCGCTCAAAAGTGAACCGAACAATACCGTATTCCCCAAATCCGCAGAAACGGTAGACATCAATCCATAGCTATAAGGACCATTGATTTCTAGTGAGGACAATAGGCCGTGGATGTAATCCGATAAATTAGAATGCTTGATAAGGACCCCCTTGGGCCTGCCCGTACTGCCCGAGGTATAGATCACATAGACAGGGGAATCAACAATTATCCCGGTGTTCAGACTTGTCACCGGCTCTTTCTCGACAACCTTCTGTTCGCTATCCAAGGCTACAATAGTAATTTCCTTGGAAAGTGGCAGCACACTGCTATATTGGCTATGTGTCAATACAATCTTTACATTAGAATCATCTAGCATATACGCTATCCGATCCTCCGGAAATTCCGGGTCTATAGGCACATAGGCACTGCCGAGTTTGAGTATGGCAAGTATCCCAACTATCATTTCTAAAGAACGGTCAGAACATATGCCTATCAACATTCCTGCTTCAGCGCCATATTCGTTTTTCAAATACCTTGCTAACTGATTAGACCTTTCATCCAACTCTGTATACGTAAGCGTATATGATTCTGAAACAAGGGCAGTGGTATTTGGTGTTTTTCTTGCTTGGATTTCAAACAGATCTACTATCGTTTCCTCTTTGGGGTATGCTATATTCGAAGTACCTGCTATTTCTAATAATTGTTGCTCTTCCGAAACTGTAAACATGGAAAGTTCGGACAAACGGCGTTTGGGGAATTGTACGATACTGTATAAAAGTTCCTTGTAGTGCTCCAAGAAATTATGAACTGTATCGGTTTTGAATAATTCCTTATTATATTTTAAACTTAATGATATACCCGATTCATCTTCATGGCCGACCATTGTGAGGTCATACTTTGAAGTTATTTGACCATCTTCATAGGGAGATATAGTTAACTCTTCGTATATGCCACTTGATTCTTCATTTTCATTTTCTGGTGTATTTTGTAATATGAACATTACTTGGAAGAGCGGAGTATGATTCATATCCCGTGTCTTGACCACCCGTTCGACCACCTTCTCGAAGGGCGCCAACTGGTGGTCGTACGCGCCAAGGGTCGTCTC
>NZ_JBNGOP010000067.1:0-1424 GCF_050589625.1 Maribacter sp. 2-571
CCCTCGAAACTCAAGGCAATGCCATCGGGACTCTTCGATACACGGGACTCGAACATCCCTACAAAACCAACATCCAAAGGATACCCCACATCCGTGGAATTGAAAACATCCAATAGCTGCGTTTCCTCCGAAGGAGACAACAACGTTAGCTCACCTATGGTGGCTTCGGGCGACAGAACGATCGAAGCTAATAACGACTCGTAATGTGACAACATACGTACTATGGTACCCTCTTCGTAAAGGTCGCTGCTATACTCCACCGATATGTCAAGTACATCACCCGTCTGGGTAATATCAAAGCTAAGATCGAACTGCGATGTGGTCTCTTCAAAAGGTTCTTCGGTAAGTTCAAGGGACCCCAGAGTAATGGTATCTTCCCCCTGATCGTCGACCATGAAATTGAACATCACCTGGAACAAAGGGCTGCGGCTCATATCGCGCGTTTTAACGACCCGGTCCACCACCTTCTCAAAGGGTACTTCTTGATGGTCATAAGCACCAAGGGTCGTTCCCTTTACCTGTTCCAATAGTTCCGTGAAAACGGGATCTCCCCCTAAATCACTGCGAAGCGCCAATGTATTCAAAAAGAAGCCCACCAAAGGTTCGATCTCCTGTTGGGTACGGTTCGCGATCGGGATGCCCACACAGATATCGGACTGCCCGCTGTATCGGTACAACAATACCTTGAAGGCGGTCAACAGCGTCATGAAAAGCGTAGTATCGCGACTTTGGGAAAGTTCATTGAGCTGCAAGGACAGCCCTTCCCCAATGCAGCGCGAAACAGTGCCCCCTTCATTACCCTGTAACACAGGGCGTGCATGGTCCGTAGGGAGCTCGAGCGCGGATACCCCGGAAAGATGTTCTTGCCAATACCCCAACTGATTCTCCAATACGGAATCCGTCAGATACTTCCGTTGCCAGATCGCATAGTCGGCGTACTGAACCGATAGTGCAGGGAGAGACGCCGTGTGACCATTCGAATATGCATCGTATAGCTTCGTAAACTCATTGAAAATAATGCTCTCAGACCAATCATCGCTCGCGATGTGATGAAACACTATTACCAATAAATGGTTATCTTCTGAAAAACGATATAACCGGGACCTTAACATATGGTGAATCGAAAGGTCGAAAGGAGCGTCGATATATTTACGAATACCATTAGAAACATCACGATTACCGGCATCCATTAGCTCAAGTCCCCAGGTCTCGGACGAATTAACCTTCTGATAACCAACGCCATCCTCCGAACAAATCACCGTGCGCAGTACCTCGTGGCGCTCCACAACCTCACGAAAGGCGCTGGAAAGGGAGGTTACGTTAACCTTTCCTCTCAAACGGAACAACATCGGAATATGGTATTCCTCGCTGCCCTGCAACTGGTCCAGGAACCACAATCGCTCCTGGCTGTACGAGAGCGGGAT
>NZ_JBNGOP010000068.1:0-1307 GCF_050589625.1 Maribacter sp. 2-571
GCCTTCAAAAAGAAAGACCGGGAAACACGTTTCGATTTGAGTGAGGCGCCTTTGGTGCGTATAACATTGATAAAGACCGGTGAGGAATCGTATACCATGTACTATACGAACCATCATATTTTAACAGATGGTTGGTCGATGTCGATAGTAATCGATGAATTGTTACAGGCATACCAGGTAATCTTCCATGGCGGTGTTCCCGAGGAGATACAAGAAGACCGCTACCGGGACTATATCGATTTTATCGGCAAGAAAGACCCCTTCGAAGAGGAGGATTTTTGGAAAAATTATATGGCAACGCTCGACTCGCCTACCCTATTACCATTTGTAAGTGCCGATCATGATCGGAACAAGACGGCCGGGGAGACCAATTTGACGAGTCTTGTGGTCGGAAAAGAGTTGACCGACATGATCAAGGGTTATGCCCAGGAGCACGGTCTTACGGTAAATAGTATTACGCAAGGTGTATGGTCGCTTTTATTGTCGAAGTATACGGGTAGCCAAGATGTCATATTTGGTGTTACGGTATCGGGTCGCCCGCCGGAAATGGAGTTTTCTGACGAACTTGTGGGGCTCTATATCAATACGCTTCCTTTGTACGGTGCGATACCGGAAGGTCCTATCGTGGATTGGTTAATCGCATTACAAATGGGTCATACCGAATGTCGAGAACACCAGTATACGAACCTTTCTATAATCCAGAGTTTGAGCGGTGTGAAGGGTGATTTGTTCGATAGCATTATGGTATTCGAGAATTTCCCCGAGGCGGAAGCCTCCGAAGGCGGGGAACAGGTACTTGAGGTAGATGATATGGAGACCATTGACCCTACGAACTACCCTTTGACAATCGTGGTCAACCTTACGGAAAAACTGGACATAGAGTTCGGTTATAACTCCTCATTGATTTCGGAGCAGACCATAGAAATGATCAAAGGACATTTCCGAACGGTCCTTGAACAGATTATCAATGCGAACGTTTCGGAAATTTCCGAGATCGATCTTCTCACTGCGGGCGAGCGTACCGAGCTATTGGATGTTTTCAATGGCACTGATGTCGATTATGCCTTGGATGTTGGTTTTGTAGGGATGTTCGAGTCCCGTGTATCGAAGAGTCCCGATGGCATTGCCTTGAGTTTCGAGGGGGAAACGATGAGCTATGGGGAGCTGGATGCGCTTTCGAACCGTATTGCACATTATTTAGTTTCCAAGGGAGTGGTTCCCGACAGTCTTGTGGGGATCTGTTTGGATCGATCTTTATGGATGATCGCCGGTGTTGTTGGTATATTGAAGTCGGGCGGCGGCTACGT
>NZ_JBNGOP010000069.1:0-1054 GCF_050589625.1 Maribacter sp. 2-571
AATCATGGACCATGGTTTGATAATTGGATGCGTCAAGCAACGAGTGGGATAGATAAGGGGTCGTATCGTTTGTTACCAAACTTTCCAATAATACGAGATAGTGCCGTGCCATTCTTTCAATGGTCTCTTCTGCGAACAGACTCGTCGCATAGCTTATCTGAACTGCTATCCCCGTATTACTGTCATCCATATAAATGGTCATGTCAAGTTTTTCTATTTGATGACCTCCATCTTCCAAAGGAACAGGTTGTAGATACTCCGATAAAGTATCTACTTCTTTTTGCCCAAAACTCTGAAGCGAAAACAATACTTGAAACAGGGGGTGACGTGAAGTATTTTGTTCTATAGATAAATGATCTATCAATTGCTCGAAGGGAAAATCCCGGTGCGACTGCGCGTCCACCTGATCCCGGTGCACGTCCTTGATCAAGTCTATAAAGGACTGCCCCTTATCAAGCCGTACCCTATTGACCAGGGTATTGATAAAGAAACCGATCAAACCACCGGTCTGATAGTGGTCCCTGTTCGCATGGGGGCTACCGATCAGAATATCATCTTGATTAGCGTACTTGCCCAACAATACCGCCACACTGGATAGCATCAGACTGTTCAGTGTCACGCCTTCGCTTTGGGCCAACTCCCGTAATTCAATACTTAGATGTTCAGAAATTACAAATTCAAGGCTATTCCCCTTATAATCGAACACTGCCGGACGCGTATGATCGGTAGGAAGGGACAACGTCTCAAAGCCCGACAAGCGGGTTTCCCAATACGATAGCTTCTCCGATAAAACCTCCCCTGTCAAAGCGGCCCGTTCCCAAACGGCATAATCGCTGTACTGGATCGGTAGTTCCGGCAGTTCAAAGGCGGTATCGCCCGAGGTATACGCCCTATAATAGCTGTCCAGTTCGCTGGTGAAAACTTCTTCCGACCAACCGTCACTGGCGATATGGTGCATCATGATCAAAACATAGCGATCGCTTTCCCCTTCTTTGTCCAAGACCTCGTAAAAACACACCCGCAGCGGATACTCTTTCTCCAGATCGAATGGACG
>NZ_JBNGOP010000070.1:0-1045 GCF_050589625.1 Maribacter sp. 2-571
CATGGGAATATGGTACTCCAAACTGCCCTGCAACTGGTCCAGGAACCACAAACGCTCCTGGCTGAAGGACAAGGGAATGCGGCCCATAGATTCCTTATCAAGCTGATTTGGTTTGATAGGTTCAATTAACAGCTTGTTCTTATCTTCCCTATTAAATTTTTCAAGATATTTAATAATAGACCCCTTATGATCCTTTATTAATTGAATTAAAGTTGGATCAATAGAATCTGAGTTAGTCTTTAGGCTTAATGAACCTTTTTCTAGGTTTAGTTTTATGCCTGCTGCCCTAACTTTTCTTAGAATATCTAGAGTATCATTTTTCATGATAATTATATGTTTACTGTAGTTTTATAATCTTCTTCTTCCTTCTCTTCGGTACTCTCGTGGTTATATTCGATATACAATCCCAACTCCTCGATCGTACCGAACTCGAAAATGTCGCGGATCGCCAGTTCCACCTCCATGCGCGTGCGCACCATCGATACGAAACGGGTCGCCAAAAGGCTGTGACCGCCCAGCTCGAAGAAGTTGTCGTGCACGCCCACCTTTTCCACGCCCAAGAGTTCCTGCCAGATAGCGACCAGTGCCTCTTCGGTACCGTTGCGCGGCGCTACGTACTCGACCGTCGACTGCTCGGACAGCTCAGGAAGCGGCAACGCCTTCCTGTCGACCTTCCCGTTCACCGTCAAGGGAAGTGTGTCCAAGGAGACCCATAGTTGCGGTACCATATACTCCGGAAGGGAATCCCTGAGCCCCTCCTGCAATGCGACCTTGTCAAAGTCCCCATCGATCACCACATAGCCCACCAAACGCTTGTTCCCGTTCCCATCGGCATGGGCCGATACGCTACACTCGCGCACCGTGGATACCTCCTGGAGGGCATGCTCCACATCCCCCAGTTCGATACGGTAGCCACGCACCTTCACCTGGTCGTCCTTGCGACCGATGAACTCGATGTTCCCATCGGCCAACCAACGTACAAGGTCCCCGGTACGGTACAGACTGCCCCCGCCCGAAGCATCGAAAGGGTTCGAAATGAACCGAT
>NZ_JBNGOP010000071.1:0-991 GCF_050589625.1 Maribacter sp. 2-571
TTCCCTTGTCCTTCAGCCAGGAGCGTTTGTGGTTCCTGGACCAGTTGCAGGGCAGTTTGGAGTACCATATTCCCATGGTGATGCGTTTGGAGGGGGCCTTGGACGTATCCGTACTGGAGTCCTCCATGTCGGAGATCGTTTCTCGCCACGAGGTCCTTCGCACGGTGATCGTTTCCGATGACGGTGTGGGCTGGCAGCAGGTGATGGGTGCCGATGGCTGGTCGCTCGACGTGGAGGGCATATCGGACCGTTCGCTGCTCGATGGCAGCATCGACGATTTCGTGGATATGCCCTTCGATCTTTCCTCGGATTATATGTTGCGCGCCCGGCTGTACGATCTTGGTTCCGACGAGTATGTTCTTGCCACCGTGCTGCACCATATCGCGAGCGATGGCTGGTCGGAAGGTGTCATGATGGGCGAGTTCCTGGAGATCTACGAGGCCTTCAGCAGTGGTGTTCCCGCTTCGCTCCCCCCGTTGCCCATCCAGTATTCGGACTATGCGATCTGGCAGCGCGGTTACCTTGAGGGGGAGCTCCTTGACGGGCAGTTGTCGTATTGGGAGGCTATGTTGAGGGGCGGTTCCGTGCTGGAGCTTCCCACGGATTATCGCAGGACACCGGATACGGGCAACGAAGGGGGCAACATCACCTTGGAGCTGGACGCGGATCTTTCCGAGGGGCTCCTGTCGCTTTCCCGTAAGGAGGGCGCGACGCTGTTCATGACCTTGTTGTCGGCCTTCAAGGTTCTTTTGTCCCGTTATAGCGGTCAGGAGGACATCAGTGTTGGGACGCCCATTGCGAACCGGACCCAGGAAGAGCTCGAGGGGCTTATCGGTTTCTTCGTGAACACCCTGGTGCTCCGCAGCGACCTGGGCGGGGATCCCAAGTTCCGGGAGTTTTTGGCCCAGGTACGGGAGACGACCCTTGGCGCGTACGACCACCAGTTGGCGCCCTTCGAGAAGGTGGTCGAACGGGTGGTCAAGACACGGGA
>NZ_JBNGOP010000072.1:0-941 GCF_050589625.1 Maribacter sp. 2-571
AAATGTCCTTTGATCATTTCTATGGTCTGCTCCGAAATCAATGAGGAGTTATAACCGAACTCTATGTCCAGTTTTTCTGTCAGGTTGATTACGATAGTTAACGGATAATTCGTCGGGTCTATGGTCTCGACATCATCCACCTCTAACACCTGCTTATCTTCTTCAATTGCCTCCGCCTCAGGGAAATTCTCGAATACCATGATACTGTCAAACAAATCGCCCTTCACACCGCTCAAACTCTGTATAATCGATAGATTCGTATATTGATGTTCCCTACATTTCGTATGTTCTAATTGTAATTCCGTCAACCAATCATCAATGGAACCTCCTGGTAATGAACCATATAGCGGAAGGGTGTTGATATAGAGTCCCACCAGTTCGTCAGAATTCTCCATCTCGGTAGGGCGGCCGGATACCGTAACCCCGAATACCACCTCTTTGTTTCCTGTGTACTTGGACAACAATAAGGACCACACTCCCTGCGTAATACTATTTACAGTCAGCCCGTGTTCTTGTCCATACGCGGCAATTCTACCCGTAAATTCCTTTTCGATTACAAGGCTTGTCAGTTTGTGTGTCCCAGCAGTTTTGTTCCTATCCTGATCGGTGTTAACAAATGGTAACAAGGTCGGCGACTCAAGTGTTGCCAAATAGTCCTTCCAAAAGTCTTCTTCCTCGAATGCGTCTTTCTTAGCAATAAAATCGATATACTCCTTATAACGATCTTCCTTTCTCGCTTCTAGAACACCCCCATGAAAGAGTACCCCGTAGGCCTGTAATAACTCGTCGATTACAATAGACATTGACCAACCATCCGTTAAAATATGATGGTTCGTATAAAACATGGTATACGATTCTTTCCCTGTCTTTATCAATGTTATACGCACCAAAGGCGCCTCACTCAAATCGAAACGTGTTTCCCGGTCTTTCTTTTTGAAGGC
>NZ_JBNGOP010000073.1:0-884 GCF_050589625.1 Maribacter sp. 2-571
CCATCGGTATCGTTGAGTTCGATCACATGTCCGCTCCTTGTCTTAATGGCCTTGATGTTGTTGTCGGCATCGGCGAAGCCACTGCTGGCGGCGTTGTTGTATCCCGCGCTGAGCACAAAGGGTTTTTCGGGATTGTCGCCCTCGAAGCCCACCAGAACCTCCTCGCCGTTCTCGGGTATAAAGTAAAAGCCCTTTTCGGCGCCCGAGTAGGGGGTGGCCATCTTTATCCATGGCGTTGCGGTGCCCTTTGCCATTTGCCATGGGAACTGCACCTTTACGCGCCCTAGCCCGTCCGGGTCGGCATTGTCGAATACCCTTCCGCGCTGTGCGCCCGCCCTTGGCGCGGCAAAGCTCTCGGAGTAGGGCGGGTGCTCGGTACCCTCGGGCACGCCCTCGAACTCGTTTCGGTAATGTCCGTTATGGTCGAAGCGGTGCACCACTTTGGTAATGTCGTAGGAACCATAGGGGTCCCTCTTTTGGGCATCCGAAAAGTTGAGCCCTTCCAGGGTAAGGGTATCGCCCACCCGCAGGGCGACCAGTTCGGAGGTCCCCGATGCGGTGACCATGGCGGCGGCCCTTCCCAGTGCGTTCACCTTTGCGGCGGTATCCACACCGCCCTGTGCGCTGTATTCGTGCTGTCCCCTGTTCCACTCGTAACGCCCCTTTTTGGCGAAGAGGTTGTTCGATTCGGACCTCAGGGTATCGAGATAGGGGTGGGAGGAGGTCGGGGAATGTGCGCTGGACTCGGCCTCCAAAAGGGTATCGTTCACCCAGTCGTGCGCGCTGATCGCGAAGGACTGTTCCCTTAGGGAGGTGCCCAGGTTGAAGGAGAGCACGTCGACCCCCACGGTGCCCTGCAAGCGGCGGTCGCCGCTACGGCCGAT
>NZ_JBNGOP010000074.1:0-861 GCF_050589625.1 Maribacter sp. 2-571
CTGGTCCAAAAACCACAAACGCTCCTGGCTGTACGAGAGCGGGATACGTTCCGGCCGCTCCTGTACCGTAACGGCAGGTAGAAGGCTCCCCTTCCCCTTGGTCGAGAGCGCCACCGAAAGCCCCTCCACCGTAGGGTGCACGAAGATATCCGCGATATCCAGCTCGATATCCATATCCCTGCGCACCATCGAAACCAAACGCGTCGCCAAAAGGCTGTGCCCGCCGAGCTCGAAGAAATTGTCGCGGATCCCCACCTTGTCCACGCCCAGCAGTTCCTGCCAGATATCCGACAGGCGCCGCTCGGTCCCGTTACTTGGCGCTACGTACTCGTTAGAGGTGATGTCCGACATACCAGGGTCCGGCAACGACTTCCTGTCGATCTTGCCGTTGCGCGTAAGCGGCAGCGCATCCAAAAACACCCATAGACGCGGTACCATGTACTCGGGAAGCACGCCCTTGAGCATCCCCTCCAGACCTTCACGGTCTTGCGGGCCCTCCTGTACCACATAACCGACAAGGCGTTTGTCGCCGCGTGGATCGGGACGTGCCAATACGCAACAGGAATCGATACCTTCAAGGCCCGAGAGCACGCTCTCGATCTCGCCGAGCTCGATACGGTAGCCACGTACCTTCACCTGGTCGTCCTTACGGCCGATGAACTCGATCTCGCCATCGGGCGACCAACGGCCAAGGTCCCCCGTCCGGTACATCTTCTCTCCCGCTACATAGGGGTCGTCGACGAACTTCTCCAAGTTCAGCTCCGGACGGTTAAGGTATCCTTCCGATACCCCCGCACCGCCGATGCACAGCTCCCCCACAACGCCCCGAGGCAACAGACCGCCATGCGCGTCCAATATGTA
>NZ_JBNGOP010000075.1:0-854 GCF_050589625.1 Maribacter sp. 2-571
GTCTTTATCAATGTTATACGCACCAAAGGCGCCTCACTCAAATCGAAACGTGTTTCCCGGTCTTTCTTTTTGAAGGCATCCAACATTTCGGCGCGCTCCTGCTCAGGGCACATACTATAATCTAATACTGATATGGGAACCACAACCCCCTCATGAGTACACTGTACCGGTACCCCTAGTTCATCGTAATGAAACGAACTCCTAAAAACACTATGGTTTTTGAATACATAGGACCAGGATTTTTTAAACACTTCAATATCCAATCCTTTTGGAAAATCAACAATAGTCTGGTTCAGGTATGCCTCGGAATCATTCTCCAACAATTCGTGGAAAAGCATTCCTTCCTGTAAGGCCGCCAGTTTGTAGATTTCATCAGGACGCTTGCCCTGTGCATCCAACTTGTTTACAAACGAATCTAATTCAACATATGTAACTTCCTTTTCCAACCCATAATCGGATGGGGTATATACTATACCTTCCTGTATTGTGCAATGCTCAATAAGCGCTTTAAGCTTATTCACATACGTATCTGCCAGCGCTGCAATAGTACCTTTTCGGTATTCATTTTGGGAATAGCCCCAGTTGATTTCCAATTCACCATCAACGATTTCAGAATCGATCACAAATTTATTTACAAAAGGAAAATTCTCGCCGGACTCATTTCCTGAGAATTCTTCCGCGCCATCAATTGCTTCATTCTCGTTCAGCACATTGTCGATCTGGCCCAGGTAATTAAATATGATATCGAACGAAGGCCCCGATAGGGAATCCCTTATTTCCGCAGATGGGTGAAGGTATCTAAGGGCTCCATACCCCATGCCTTTTCCTGGTACCCGTCTCAGTGTTTCTTTTGT
>NZ_JBNGOP010000076.1:0-854 GCF_050589625.1 Maribacter sp. 2-571
TGTAACAGGTCACGCGATGCGAACTGTTCGTTTTCGTTTACCTGTCCCGCCGATACGGCGCGCTGGTGGTCCATGATGCGTTTGTCCTGCTGTTCGCTCTCGTCTATATACAGCAAAAAACTACGGTTGCTGTTGTCCTCGTAAATGCTTTCCCGGGTGGTACAGCCCGCAACGCACACAGGCCCTTCGACGGTCAGGTGTATGGTCCGGGTCGTTCCCTTTGCGTCTTTGTGGACGACCGTTTTTGTGATGCGCTTTTTGGATTGCAGTTCCCGTAAGGGGTAGAGTACACTTTCCGCACCGTCCAAGTCCTCGATGAGTATCAGTTTATTTTGCAGTTCGGTCCTATTGAAGTAGTAAAAGGCATTGGCCGATAGCACGGTGATCTCGACCTTGTCTTCCTCCGGTATGAGTTCGGCGACCTTGCTCTGCAAGTGTGTTTTGCCGACCCCGCTACTGCCCAAGCTGATACAGTGCAAGGGGTTGTTGGTCTTTCGGCTCGTGAATATCAGGTACATCAACAACCGATTGGTATATTCCCCGATGACCCCCGACCTTCCTATCAGTCCGTTGGTCCTTTCCAACAGGTCTTTTGATTTCAGGAACTCGGTGGCCTCTTTTTCTTCCATTGCCGATAGCTCCTTATAAAATGGCCTGTTTAATTGCTCCTCCTTGCCAAGGAGCAAAAAGCGGTGGTTTTCGAGTTCCTTCGTCAGATCCTGTAATGTCCTTCTCGTTACGCTCGTGCCTATCTCCAACCGCTCCGCTATTTTCCTTGTGAACTTCTCCACCTGGTTGTCGTTGTACAGATCTAAACTGTGGCGCAGCACATTGTGCTGTTTTGGTTTTTGGAT
>NZ_JBNGOP010000077.1:0-851 GCF_050589625.1 Maribacter sp. 2-571
CTCAAGGCTGGAGGGGCGTACGTACCGATAGACCCCGGGTACCCGCAAGAGCGAATCGATTTTATCCTGGAGGATACGGCATCGGCTTTGGTATTGACCCAAGGCAATATAGCCGAAGAGGAGTTGTCCCATTTACCAAAGGGGCAACTATTATTGATAGATGCTGAAGCGTCTTTTTACAATGACAATGCGTTAGAGGACATAACCGTTCCCATACGACCACAAGATCTATGTTATGTGATCTACACTTCCGGTACTACGGGAACCCCTAAAGGGGTGATGGTAGCGCATGGCAACCTTATTAACATGGCCTTTTGTTGGGAACGGAAATATGAACTGAACCAAAGCACACGACTTTTACAAATGGCTAGTTTTTCGTTCGATGTATTTGCGGGAGATTTTTGTCGTGCTTTATTATTTGGGGGTAAATTAATTGTATGTCCCTCTTCGCAGTTGCTAACTCCAGATGGTATATATGACTTAATCAGTGAGCATGAAATCACTATTTTAGAATCTACACCTGGATTGATTATTCCTTTAATGGATTATTTCTATACCAATAAATTAGATTGTCCATCTTTGAAACTATTGATTTTAGGATCGGATACTTGTCAGGTAGGAGATTTTAAAACGTTGCATAATAATTTTGGCAAGCGAATACGTATTCTAAATAGTTATGGGTTAACAGAAACAACGATTGACTGTTCTTTTTATGAATTAGAAAATTCGATTGAACTTGATACACCTACAAATATTCCAATAGGTAAACCGTTGGATAATTATAGGACATATGTGTTGGATAATTTCGGCCAACCTGTACCCGTGGGTGTTGTGGGGGAGTTGTACATTGG
>NZ_JBNGOP010000078.1:0-841 GCF_050589625.1 Maribacter sp. 2-571
CCAAAAGCTGTCTCTCCTCCGGGAAGGTCAGCATCGACAGGTCCGTGATACGAGATGCGGGATCGGCCACGATACTGCGCAAAAGCTCCCTGTAATGGGAGAGCATGCGCGCGATCGTATCGGCATTGAAAAGGTCCGTGCAATACTCGAGCTCCAATGAAATACCGGAGGCGTCCTCGAAAGCGGATAGGGACAGATCGAACTTGGAGGTCGTATCCTCGTCCTCGTAAGGGGAGGCCTCCAATACGGTATCCGCCGTAGCGCCCCCATCTTCTTCAGGGGTGTTCTGTAGGGCGAAAAGTACCTGGAACAGGGGCGGCATGCTCATATCGCGGGTCTTCACCACGCGGTCCACCACCTTCTCGAAGGGCGCCGACTGGTGGTCGTACGCACCAAGGGTCGTACCCTTCACCTGTTGCAACAGCTCCCGGAAACCGGGGTCCCCGCCAAGGTCGCTGCGCAGCACAAGGGTGTTCACGAAGAAACCGATCATACCCTCGAGCTCCTCCTGGGTCCGGTTCGCAATGGGCGTACCGATGCTCACGTCCTCCTGTCCGCTGTAACGGTACATCAACACCTTGAAGGCCGAGAGCAACGTCATAAAGAGCGTCGTGCCCTCCTCACGGCCCAAGGAGACCAGCGCGTCGCGCAGATCACCGTCCAGCTCCAACTGGATGCTCGCACCTTCCGTGCTCTGGACCGAGGGACGGACATGATCGGTGGGAAGGCCAAGGTTCGCGGCCCCCGATAATCGCTCCTCCCAATAGGACAGCTGCCCTTCAAGGACGTCCCCCTCCAGGTGCGTGCGCTGCCAGATCGCATAGTCCGCGTACTGCAACGG
>NZ_JBNGOP010000079.1:0-800 GCF_050589625.1 Maribacter sp. 2-571
GATACGGCATCGGCTTTGGTATTGACCCAAGGCAATATAGCCGAAGAGGAGTTGTCCCATTTACCAAAGGGGCAACTGGTCCCGATCGATCTGGAACGGTCCTTTTACAATGACAATGCGGTGGATGGTCTTACTGTGTCCATTGGTGGGCAGGACCTAAGCTATGTGATCTATACCTCGGGTACTACGGGGAAACCCAAAGGGGTTATGATCGAGCATAGTTCCTTATTGAATTATACAAAAACTTTTCAGTCCTATTTTAATGTAAATAACAAAGATGTTATTCTGCAACAAGCAAGTATTTCTTTTGACACATCAATAGAAGAGATTTTCCCAATACTAGTTTCAGGTGGATTCTTGGTTGTATTAGATAATAGAAAGGATTTTGAACATCTTTTTCATGTTTGTAAAAAACATGAAGTAAGTATTTTAAGTACAAATCCGTATGCTTTGAAATACTTGAACGAAAATGTACTAAAGCTTGAGCTCTCCCTAAGGGCTTTAATAAGTGGTGGAGATATACTTGAGAAAAATTTCATTTCCAATATTTATGAAAATTATGCTGTATATAATACATATGGCCCAACGGAAGCTACCGTTTGTACTTCCTATTATAATATTGAAAAAGTAGATGCTGGTAAAATAAGTATAGGTAGTCCAATTCAAAATACGAAAGCCTACGTTCTGGACAGTTTCCAAAAGCCGGTGCCGGTGGGCGTGATCGGGGAGTTGTACATTGGCGGCGCGGGCGTTGCCAGGGGCTATCTGAACCGAGGGGAACTCACACAAGAGCGTTTTGT
>NZ_JBNGOP010000080.1:0-794 GCF_050589625.1 Maribacter sp. 2-571
ACGGCATAATCGCTGTACTGGATCGGTAGTTCCGGCAGTTCAAAGGCGGTATCGCCCGAGGTATACGCCTTGTAATAGCTGTCCAGTTCGCTTGCAAAGACTTCCATCGACCAACCGTCACCGGCGATATGGTGCATCATGATCAAAACATAGCGGTCGATTTTCCCTTCTTTGTCCAAGACCTCGTAAAAACACACCCGCAGCGGATACTCCTTCTCCAGATCGAATGGACGGTCCATATCCGATCGTAACTGTGCGGTATACTCCGAAACATTACAACGATGATGGGCAATGGCCAACGGGGCTTCCTTGACCTCCTGTTGCCCCTCCTGATTATCCCCCTGTACAATAATACTCCTAAGGACCTCGTGACGCTTGACCACCGATCGGACCGCCTTTTCCAACATTGTGCTATCAGTAGTATCCAATACTTCCAATACCATGGGCATATGATAAGCGTTCGTACCGCCCTCATAGGACTCTATGAACCAAAGACGTTGCTGGGAAAAGGACAGGGGACCGATATTTTGTGAACGCTTGGGTATCGCAACGGAGCCTTCCCCTGTAGTATCCGCCAATAACTGCTTTATGGTCGGGAATTTGAAAATGTCCGATACTTTAACTCCGATAGACCGTTCTTCATTGATCCTATGTGCCAATTGCATCGCCAAAATGGAATCCCCCCCTATCTTAAAGAAATTATCGGTAATGCCCACTTGTTCCAGCCCCAGTACCGACGCCCATATACCACAGAGTTGCGCCTCCAGCTCCGTCGCAGGGGCAACATGGCCTTC
>NZ_JBNGOP010000081.1:0-746 GCF_050589625.1 Maribacter sp. 2-571
AGGTGATGACCATCCAAGTTCTTTTTCAAATCTCCGGATACAGGACCTTCAAAGATTTTTATTTGACTTATGTACGTGAACATCTCCAGGATGAATTTCCCGATACGGTCTCCTATAACCGAATGGTAGAGCTCAAAAGGGACAGTTTCATGCCTTTGGCCATTTACTTGAAAACATGTGGGCTTGCCAACTGTACGGGAATCAGCTTCGTAGACTCCACCCCTTTACGGGTCTGCGACAAAAGAAGAATAAACCAGCACAGGGTCTTCAGGGGTTTTGCTCAAAGGGGTCAATGTTCACTGGGCCGGTTCTATGGATTCAAGCTCCATATCGTCACCAATGACCAAGGCGGCATCATCGACTTTATGATTACCAAGGGCAACGTGGACGATAGAAGACCATTGCGTTTCAAAGCATTCGTCAAAAAATTGTACGGCAAGCTTTTTGGCGACAAAGGCTATATTTCCAAAGACCTGTTCACCGAACTCTTTGCAAGTGGGGTCCATCTGGTCACCAAGTTGCGCAAGAACATGAAAACGAAATTGCTTACACCTATGCAAGACGCCTACCACCTGCGAAAAAGAGCCATCATAGAAACGATCATAGATCAACTCAAAAATATCTGTCAGGTCGAACATTCGAGACATAGAAACCAAGCAAATTACTTCAACAATATTTTTGCTGCTTTAATAGCATACAGCTTCAAGGATAAAAAACCCTCCCTGAAAAATAACTTCGTGGATACC
>NZ_JBNGOP010000082.1:0-740 GCF_050589625.1 Maribacter sp. 2-571
CACCAGTCGGCGCCCTTCGAGAAGGTGGTGGACCGCGTGGTGAAGACCCGCGATATGAGCATGCCGCCCCTGTTCCAAGTGATGTTCGCACTTCAGAATACCATTGGGGAGGAAGATGATAGCTCAGCGAGCGACGCCCCTTTTGAAGTATCGTCTTATGAAGAAGATGGTGGTACGGCTAAGTTTGATTTATTATTGTCAGCGGTGGAAGACCCCTCCGGTATTTCGTTGGAGCTCGAGTACTGTACGGACCTTTTCGATTCCGTTACGATTGATCGCATGCTCTCCCATTACAGGGAGCTTTTGCGCAGCATCGTCGCGAACCCTGTATCGCGGATCACAAGCCTTTCCATGCTGACCTCCCCGGAGGAGGAGCAGCTTTTGGGGGCCTTCAACGATACCGCTAGGGAATACCCGGGTGAGCGTACGATCCTGGAGCTTTTCAGGGAACAGGTCGGGGATTCCCCCGAGAACACGGCACTGGTGCTTGGCGACAATGCGCTGAGCTACTCCGAAGTGGACCTTTGTTCGAGCAAACTGGCGCATTACCTGCAATCGGAACATGGGGTTCTCCCAGGGGACCATATAGGGCTACTTTTGGACCGTTCCCCTTTGGCGATCATCTCGATGTTGGGCATCATGAAGTGCGGCGGGGTGTACGTGCCGATCGACAAGGGGTACCCGGAGGAGCGCAAATCCCTTATTCTGGAAGATGCGGGCGCCAGGTTGTTGGTCACGGA
>NZ_JBNGOP010000083.1:0-735 GCF_050589625.1 Maribacter sp. 2-571
AGCGTCGAATAGATATCATAGGTAGAACCGTCGAAGGCAAGGTTCGACCATTGCAGTACGCGGTCGGTCGGCAAAATGGCGATAGGGCCCTCCTCCTTGGCCAACTTTACGATATTGCGATGGGTCACCTGTACCCCCTTGGGCCTACCGGTCGTACCCGAAGTGTACATCACGTACACAGGGGAACTCCATGAAAGGGCCACAGGGGAATACTTCGGGGAAAAGGACATTATCGCATCGTACGAACCGACGATATCCAGCGGCAGGACCGCCGTGGGAAGGGAACCGGCACCCTGGACCGAGTCCGTGACCAACAACCTGGCGCCCGCATCTTCCAGAATAAGGGATTTGCGCTCCTCCGGGTACCCCTTGTCGATCGGTACGTACACGCCCCCGCACTTCATGATGCCCAACATCGAGATGATCGCCCAAGGGGAACGGTCCACTAGTAGTCCTATATAATCCCCCGGGAAAACCCCATGTTCGGATTGTAGGTAATGCGCCAGTTTGCTCGAACAAAGGTCCACTTCGGAGTAGCTCAGCCCCTTGCCATCCAGCACCAGTGCCGTGTTCTCGGGGGACTCCACGACCTGTTCCCTGAAAAGCTCCAGGATCGTACCCTCCCCGGGATATTCCTTGGACGTATCGTTGAAGACCTCCAAAAGCTGTCTCTCCTCCGGGAAGGTCAGCATCGACAGGTCCGTGATACGAGATGCGGGATCGGCCACGATACTG
>NZ_JBNGOP010000084.1:0-732 GCF_050589625.1 Maribacter sp. 2-571
ACGGCATAATCGCTGTACTGGATCGGTAGTTCCGGCAGTTCAAAGGCGGTATCGCCCGAGGTATACGCCTTGTAATAACTGTCCAGTTCGCTTGCAAAGACTTCCATCGACCAACCGTCACCGGCGATATGGTGCATCATCATCAAAACATAGCGCTCGCTTTCCCCTTCTTTGTCCAAGACCTCATAAAAACACACCCGCAGCGGATACTCCTTCTCCAGATCGAATGGACGGTCCATGTCCGATCGTAACTGTACGGTATACTCGGGTAGACCGTATTTATAATGACCGATAGCCAATGGGGCCTCCTTGACCTCCTGTTGCCACTGCCCCTCCGATCCTTGTACAATGACACTCCTAAGGACCTCGTGACGCCTAACAACCGATCGGACCGCCTTTTCCAACAGCGGGATATCCATAGCATCGGACAATGCCAATACCATAGGTATATGGTAGGCGTTCGTACCCCCCTCATAGGACTCTATGAACCACAAACGCTGCTGGGAAAACGATAATGGACCGATATTTTGTGAACGCTTGGGAATGGCAATTAATGACTTGCTTGTAGTATCCGCCAACAACTGCTTTATGGTAGGGGACCTGAACAGATCGGCAACTTTAATTCCTATCGATTGCCCTTCATTGATCCTGTGTACCAATTGCATCGCCAAAATGGAATCCCCCCCTATCTTAAAGAAATTATCGGTAATGCCCACTTGTTCCAGCCCCAGT
>NZ_JBNGOP010000085.1:0-683 GCF_050589625.1 Maribacter sp. 2-571
GTATATACCAACAACCCAGGATTATCCATATCCCCAACGGACCTATGCTATGTGATCTACACCTCGGGTACTACTGGGACACCCAAAGGGGTTATGATCGAGCATAGGAGTATTGTGAACTATTCAAATAATGTCAAGAACATTTTATTGGACGATGTCATAAATATAGATCTATCGACCAATTACACTTTCGACCTTACGGTTACGACCTCTATATGTTCCCTTCTATTGGGTAAGAGAATATTCATTTATTCAGGATCGATGGTCGACCATGATAAATATATGTCCCATTTAGTGGACAATAAGATCGATTTTATAAAGAGTACCCCATCCCTATTGTCCAATTTATCATTGGATGGTTTTTCTGGCCATAAAATCAAACAGGCTTTTATAGGAGGGGAAAAATTAGAACGTTCCCAATTAGGGCATATTTTAAAATATATAGACAACCCTATTGATGAGTATGGTCCTACGGAAGCTACCGTTGGTACTACCTACAAGGATAAAAATACAATCGACAGTTACAATAGCATAGGTAAGGCTTATGATAATTATAGGACATATGTGTTGGATAATTTCGGCCAACCTGTACCCGTGGGTGTTGTGGGGGAGTTGTACATTGGCGGCGCGGGCGTTGCCAGGGGCTATCTGAACCGAGGGGAACTCACACAAGAGCGTTTTGT
>NZ_JBNGOP010000086.1:0-671 GCF_050589625.1 Maribacter sp. 2-571
GTATATACCAACAACCCAGGATTATCCATATCCCCAACGGACCTATGCTATGTGATCTACACCTCGGGTACTACTGGAACACCCAAAGGGGTGATGGTAGAACATAAAAACCTAAACCATTTAATACAGGTACAAAGTTCTTATTTCTCAATTTTTGCAGGTCAAAAAGTCTTACAATATGCTTCTTTGGTTTTTGATGCCTCGGTATGGGAGATTTTTAGCACTTTAAGTGTGGGGGCGGAACTTCATATAATCAATGTCTTTACACGTCAAGAAGGGCAACAAGTGTCGCAGTACATCAAAGACTATGCTATTGACCTAGCTACTTTACCTCCGGTATTCTTAGAAACCCTTTCAATGGAAGACATGGAAGGGGCATTACCGATATTGGTTATTGCAGGGGAATCTTGTTCTTTAGATGTTATGGAGCGTTGGAGTGATCACAGAAGGTTTATCAATGCCTATGGCCCTACAGAGGGTACCGTTTGTACTACCATGCATGATTTTCAGAAGGGAGATAGGGCAACTAACATAGGCGCGCCTAATTCAAATACTAAAGTCTACGTATTAGATTCCAATACTCAACCGATTCCAGTGGGTGTTGTGGGGGAGTTGTACATTGGCGGCGCGGGCGTTGCCAGGGGCTATCTGAACCGAGGGGAACTCACACA
>NZ_JBNGOP010000087.1:0-644 GCF_050589625.1 Maribacter sp. 2-571
ACCTGCGACTCGAAAAGGGAAACGATCGTCCCTTCCCTTGGATACTCAACATCCGTAGCGTTCCAGTCATGCACCATGGTTTGATAATTGGATGCGTCCAGCAACGAGTGGGATAGATAAGGGATCTTATCGTTTGTTACCAAACGTTCCAATAACGTTAGATAGTGCCGTGCCATTCTTTCAATGGTCTCATGGCTAAACAAACTGGTCGCATAGCTCATATGGACCCCGATCGCCCTACTATTGTCGTCCATAGAAATCGAGAGATCGAATTTCTCTATTTGATCGTCTTCTTCAAGATCGACAAGCTGCAGATGCTCCGATAAAGTAGCGGCTTCTTGTTGCCCAAAACTTTCCACGGAAAACATCACCTGGAAAAGGGGATGGCGGGAAGGGTCCCGTTCTATCGATAAATGATCCAATAATTGCTCGAAGGGGAAGTCCCGATGCGCCTGCGCGTCCACCTGATCTTCATGTACGTCCCTGATCAAGTCCATAAAGGACTGCCCCTTATCAAGCCGTACCCTATTGACCAGGGTATTGACAAAGAAACCGATCAAACCACCGGTCTGATAGTGGTCCCTGTTCGCATGCGGGCTACCGATCACAATATCATCTTGATTAGCGTACTTGCCCAACAATAC
>NZ_JBNGOP010000088.1:0-641 GCF_050589625.1 Maribacter sp. 2-571
CCCTGGAGCGGCTCCAAAATGATCGCGGCAGGTTTCGCAACTCCCGAATGGCCCGTGGACAAAACCCAGTCCAAATGGGAAACGCACGAATCAACCGAAGAGCCTTCCCCACTGCGAAGCGTACAACGATAGGGGTAGTTATAGGGAACAAAGCTAACATTGGGTATCAGAGAGGTCAGGTTTTCCCTGAAAAAACGGTCCGAGGTCACGGCAAGTGCCCCGGAACTCATCCCATGGTACCCCCCGGTGAACGCGATCACCCCGTCACGGCCCGTCTTGAGCTTGGCCAACTTGATCGCGGCCTCCACCGCATCAGAACCCGTGGGACCACCGAAACTCACCTTGTAATCCCCCTGGAGGGAAGGGGGAAGATGCCCCAGCATCGTATCGATAAGGGCCATCTTGTTCTCGGTAGGGAAATCCAGCGCATGGATAAGGTCCTCCTGCTGGCGTTTCACGTATTCGAGCACCTCTTCGTTCACATGCCCCACGTTCAATACACCGCAACCACCGAAAAAATCGATGAAACGGTTCCCGTCCACATCCTCGATGATGCTGCCCTTGGCACGCTTTAACGCTATGGGCATATTGCGGGGGTACGACACCACACTGCCCTCGATTTCCTGTTGGCGCAACAAAAG
>NZ_JBNGOP010000089.1:0-618 GCF_050589625.1 Maribacter sp. 2-571
CAACCAACGTACAAGGTCCCCGGTACGGTACAGACTGCCCCCGCCCGAAGCATCGAAAGGGTTCGAAATGAACCGATCCATGGTCTGTTGCGGATGGTTCAGATAGCCGGGGGAGACACCATCGCCACCGATACATAGTTCCCCCACCATTCCGAGACCCGATAATCCAAGGGACCCGTTCAGTACATATATCCCCGTATTGGACAAGGGACGACCGATCGGTACGTTCACAACGGGCTCGGTATCCACTTCGTAATAACTCGCATATACCGTCGTCTCGGTAGGTCCGTACACATGGATCAGCTTGCCGGGGCCCAAGGAACGGTACGCGCGGCGAACGTGCGGGACCGATACCTGTTGGCCGCCGAACAAGAGCTTGCGCAAACTGGAAAACGCTTCTAGATCATAGTCCACAAACGCATTGAACAGCGCAGTGGTCATAAACACAACGCTCACTTGGTTGTCCAAGATGATACGCGAGAGCGCTTCCGGGTCGGAGGCGGAAATACCGTCTATCAGATAAAGGCACCCTCCGTTCAAGAGCGTCGAATAGATATCATAGGTAGAACCGTCGAAGGCAAGGTTCGACCATTGCAGTACGCGGTCGGTCGGCAAAAT
>NZ_JBNGOP010000090.1:0-600 GCF_050589625.1 Maribacter sp. 2-571
GTGAACTTCTCCACCTGGTTGTCGTTGTACAGATCTAAACTGTGGCGCAGCACATTGTGCTGTTTTGGTTTTTGGATGCACAGCGTTATTCTTAAAGTCTCCATTTTATTGGTCTTGACCCCGCCGAGTATGTTGATGTGGAGATGGCTTGTATGGTACTTATAGCTGTTCGGGTTGCTCGTGTCCAACATTGTCGAAAATATCTTACTAATCATATTTGACTACAAATATATACTTTTTGTTTATTTAAAAATATACTCTTTGATCAGTATCTTCAACGGTATCACATTTTATGTCTATAAAAAGTTAACTTTGTATAACATTTTTGATGTTTTGTTTGTTTATTACCACGTTTATGTCATTTGGGGATAACTTAAAGAGAATACGCGCCGACAGGGATATTTCGCAGGGAGACCTTGCCAAGTTGATCGATGTCCACGCCACACATATTTCACGCTACGAGCGCAACCTTACCTCCCCCAATATCGACGTGGCCAAGAAGATCGCCGATGCGCTCGAAGTCTCTACCGATTCCCTTATCTATGGTTCCGACGAGCAGATTCTGAACAACAAGCTCAACGATGCCGAACTCTTGCAGCT
>NZ_JBNGOP010000091.1:0-599 GCF_050589625.1 Maribacter sp. 2-571
AATACCATGGGCATATGGTAGGCGTTCGTACCCCCCTCATAGGACTCTATGAACCACAAACGCTGCTGGGAAAAGGATAAAGGACCGATATTGTTGTTTGAATTAACATTAAGTATTTCTTCTTTCTTACTAAAAAAAGCGTTTACAGAAAAAATATTATTGCTAATAAGAATTGAAATTAACTTCAATTTATTTTTTTGTATTAGACTTTTCGTATCATCATTCTGAAATTTTTTAGGAATTGAAAATTTTAATATATTATTTTCATCAACCCAGGCGGCTCCTTTGTTTAACCTTAATTCGTTTAAAAAGACAAGAATATTTTTCATTTTAATTTTTTATTTAAAATTCCCATTCTACATTTTCAGAGATGTCAATTAACTCTTCTTCCATTTTAGTACTTGACAATAACTGTTTAATGGTCGGGGAGCTGAAGAGATCAAAAACCTTAATTCCTATCGATTGTTCTTTATTGATTTTATGTACCAGTTGCATCGCTAAGATGGAATGACCTCCTATCCGAAAGAAATTATCGGTAATGCCCACTTGTTCCAGCCCCAGTACCGACGCCCATATACCACAGAGGGCCTTTTCCAGTT
>NZ_JBNGOP010000092.1:0-595 GCF_050589625.1 Maribacter sp. 2-571
AGTTCCACCTCCATGCGCGTGCGCACCATCGATACGAAACGGGTCGCCAAAAGGCTGTGACCGCCCAGCTCGAAGAAATCGTCGTACACGCCCACCTTTTCCACGCCCAAGAGCTCCTGCCAGATAGCGACCAGCTGTTGCTCCACATCGTTGCGCGGCGCTACGTACTCGACCGTCGACTGCTCGGAAAGCTCAGGAAGCGGCAACGCCTTCCTGTCCACCTTTCCGTTCACCGTCAAGGGAAGTGCGTCCAAGGAGACCCACAGCTGCGGTACCATGTACTCCGGAAGGGAATCCTTGAGCCCCTCCTGCAATGCGACCTTGTCAAAGTCCCCATCGATCACCACATAGCCCACCAAGCGCTTGTTCCCGTTCCCATCGGCATGGGCCGATACGCTACACTCGCGCACCGTGGGGACCGCCTGGAGCGCATGCTCCACGTCCCCCAGTTCGATACGGTAGCCACGCACCTTCACCTGGTCGTCCTTGCGGCCGATGAACTCGATGTTCCCATCGGACAACCAACGTACAAGGTCCCCGGTACGGTACAGACTGCCCCCGCCCGAAGCATCGAAAGGGTTCGAAATGAACCGAT
>NZ_JBNGOP010000093.1:0-589 GCF_050589625.1 Maribacter sp. 2-571
TAGGACAGCTGCCCTTCAAGGACGTCCCCCTCCAGGTGCGTGCGCTGCCAGATCGCATAGTCCGCGTACTGCAACGGCAATGTCGGGAAATCGCACGTTCCCCTCTGCATCAGCGATGTATAGGACTCCATGAACTCATTGGTCAGGATCCCGTTCGACCAACCGTCGCTCGCGATGTGGTGCAGTACATTGGCGAAGACATGGCTCCCGTCGCCCAACCGGTAAAGGCGCGAGCGCAGCATATAGTCCCGCGAAAGGTCGAAGGGGTCTTCTATAAAGGCGGTTATCAGCGCCTTCGGGTCCTCCCCTTCACTTACCGTTACCACTTCCATCGACCAGGAATCCGCCGGAAGTACTTCCTGATAGCCGATCCCTTTCTCGGATTTGATCACCGTGCGGAGCACCTCGTGGCGCGACAGGATATTCTTAAGAGCGTTTCGCAGAGCGTTCTCATCTACGGAACCTGTAAGTTTTAATATCATAGGCATGTGGTACTCCTCGCTGCCCTGCAACTGGTCCAAAAACCACAAACGCTCCTGGCTGTACGAGAGCGGGATACGTTCCGGCCGCTCCTGTACCGTAACGGCAG
>NZ_JBNGOP010000094.1:0-588 GCF_050589625.1 Maribacter sp. 2-571
CCAGTAGTACCCGAGGTGTAGATCACATAGCATAGGTCCGTTGGGGATATGGATAATCCTGGGTTGTTGGTATATACTTCATCCTGTGGCAATGCGTCAAATTCAATATCTATCGAAAAAATAGATGCATTGTAATCAATAACATCGAACAAGCTTTGGGATTCGATGATCAATACTTTTAAACCCGTATCATCGATGATAAAAGATTTCCTGGCTTCCGGGTATTCCGTATCTATGGGTACATACCCTGCGCCGGCCTTTAAAACACCTAACATGGAAATGACGCTCCATAAAGAACGATCCAACATAAGACCCACCAGATCGTCCGGACCTAATGTATAGGTATCCCGTAAATGATGCGCCAATCGATTGGCCCGTTCGTTCAATTCCCGGTATGTCAACTGCGACCCTTCAAAAACCAAGGCAATCGCCTCAGGGGCCTTTTCTACCTGGGCCTCGAACAGGGAAACAATGGTCCCTTCTTTAGGATACTCAACATCGGTAGCGTTCCAATCATGGACCATGGTTTGATAATTGGATGCGTCAAGCAACGAGTGGGATAGATAAGGGGTCGTATCGTTTGTTACC
>NZ_JBNGOP010000095.1:0-567 GCF_050589625.1 Maribacter sp. 2-571
AGCCAATGGAAGAACTCGCAAAGGTGGTGGGGATAGTTCTTTTGCATGGAACCGCTGTAGCCCAACACGTCCATCCACGACTTAAAGTCGTTTAACAAGATTTTGTAACTCGGGGTTTTTAATACAGATTTTTTCATTTTTTTGTCTGTGGCGACCCGCCACTTTTCATGGGTCGGTCGCATTTTCGGGATTCGGTGGCGAGTTGGGCGTAATCAACTGGTTACCTTCGTTTTGTCCTCGCCATTTTGTTGGTGGCGAACTACTGGCGACATGGCGCACCGTAGCACGGTGGGGCTATAATTGTCATTCTCCCTTTATTTTGGTCAGGCAATCGCTCAATGCCCTGTCTATATGCTTGCGCAGGTTTTCGTACTCGCCCATTTCCACGATTTCATAGGTGTAACTTTTGGTCTTGGCCTTTACCCGTTGGATGTAGTTCTCGGCCAACAATTGTTTGTTGTAACGCCGCAGGGTGGTTTCCTTTATCCGCAACCGTCTGCGTATCTCGGCGTTCGTAAATGTGGTCCGGTTATTTTCTATCAAGTACCCTTTAAGGGTTTCCAAATG
>NZ_JBNGOP010000096.1:0-561 GCF_050589625.1 Maribacter sp. 2-571
CATTTGGAAACCCTTAAAGGGTACTTGATAGAAAATAACCGGACCACATTTACGAACGCCGAGATACGCAGACGGTTACGGGTAAAACAAACCACGCTCCTACGGTACAACAAGCAGTTGATCGGTGAGGGTTATATCAATAAGACCAAAGGCAAGAAAGGACAGGCGTACCATTACCAGATCATGGACTTGGGCGAGTATGCCGATCTGAAAAAGCAGATAAACAAAGCCTTGGAAGATTGTTTGGCAAGTATCAAGGCAAACCACATAACCACTACCTGACCACCACCAAAATGGATAGGTCAAACAAAAGATTGTCAGTTATTTAAGCCAACTTGACCACAATTTTAAAAAAATGCGACCGACCCATGAAAAGTCGGTGGCAAAGCCCGTGTTGAGCGGAGCCGAAACAACAAGCTGGAAAATGAAAAAAAGTGTACTTAAAAATATAAGTTATAAAACCCTCTTAGAGGGCTTTAAGGACTGGATGGACGTGTTGGGCTACAGCGGTTCCATGCAAAAGAACTATCCCCACCACCTTTGCGAGTTCTTCCATTGGCT
>NZ_JBNGOP010000097.1:0-559 GCF_050589625.1 Maribacter sp. 2-571
GAACCAACGGCCCAAAAGCGAGGGGCGAACCGCCTCCCCAGTAACCAAAAAGTACGAAAGACCATTTAAATCCTTGTCCCCATCAACATCCAGAAAACTCGACAGGTACGAAGGCACCAACTGTAATAGCGTAACAGCGTCACCGGATAAAACCTTCCCAAAGCTTGGAGCGTCCAAAATAGTCGACTCCCCGTACACCGCCACACGGCCACCGCACAACAGACCGCTCAACATCTGCCAGACCGAGATATCAAAGGTAAAGGGTGCCGTAAAGGCCACCACACTACTATCGTCCATGGACAACGAATCCAACATCAACAAAAGATGGTTCAACATTCCCGCATGCTCGATCATCGCCCCCTTGGGACGACCGGTACTGCCCGAGGTATAGATCACATAGGCCAGACTATCAGGGGAAATATCGATATCAAGGGAATCCGACGGATATTCGGAATACAAAGGCTCCTCGGCGTCCAATACCAATACCTCCATACCAGGTACCTCGGGCAGCGAGCCCTTGGTCGACATATCGGTCAAGACCACCTTACAGCCGATCTCC
>NZ_JBNGOP010000098.1:0-553 GCF_050589625.1 Maribacter sp. 2-571
CCATGGTATAAAAACTTACATCATCGGCCGCTTCCGTGGGACCATAGGCATTGGACACTTGTATATCGGGATACTTCTCGAACCACTTCGATAGCAACGGCTTATGCACCGCCTCTCCCGTTACCAATAAATAGTGCAGGCAACCAAGCCCTTTGGCCGAAGGAAAATCCAATAATACCGATAGATACGAAGGAACCAATTGTAACAGATTGATATCGTCCGCATCGATAGTATCCAAAAAGAGCCTGGCATCTTGGATAAGCGCTTTACCATACACGGAAACTTTGCCACCACATAATAATGGGGCAAGCATTTGCCAGACCGAGATATCGAAGGTAAATGGCGCCGTAAATCCGAGCCTGGTATCCGAGTCCATCCGAAATTCATCGATCATCACCAATAGATGGTTGAGCATTCCGTCATGCTCTATCATCGCTCCTTTGGGAACTCCGGTACTTCCAGAGGTATAGATCACATAGCTTAGGTCCTGCCCACCAATGGACACAGTAAGACCTTCCACTGCATCGCCATTGTAAAAGGACCGCTCCAGATC
>NZ_JBNGOP010000099.1:0-538 GCF_050589625.1 Maribacter sp. 2-571
CTTCCCGTTATTTGTCAGCGGCAACCCCTCCAACTCGACCCATACCCGGGGTACCATGTATTCCGGCAAACGCTCTTCCAATGACCGTTCGAGCTTGTGCCTGTCCGGTTTTTCATCGGTAACGATATAACCGATCAATCGTTTGTTGCCGTCCGGACCTTCCTTTACCAAAACGCAACAGTTCTTTATCCCTGATTGATCTAGTAGGCTACTCGCTATCTCACCTAGCTCGATACGGTGTCCCCGTATCTTTACCTGGTCGTCGTTCCTGCCCATATACTCAAGATTGCCATCCGCGGACCACCTGGCCATATCGCCCGTTTTATAAACGCGCCCATTCTTTTGGAAAGGGTCCTCCATAAAATGTGCCGCTGTTTTCAGCGGATCGTTCAGATAACCCCTACCCACACCTATACCGGAGACCCACAACTCCCCGATAACCCCTATAGGGCATACTTGACCTGATCGGTCGACCACATACAAACCGGTATTGGCAATGGGCTTTCCTATAGGCACGCTTTGTGAGGAGGGAATACTG
>NZ_JBNGOP010000100.1:0-531 GCF_050589625.1 Maribacter sp. 2-571
TATCCCGTCGTTATCGGCGTCCCTGTCGAGATGGTTCGGGGTCCCGTCCCCGTCCTTGTCGAACCCGGGCTGTACCGTTCCATTGTCGTCGCCCACGGTATCGTTCCCGTCGTTGTCGTCCAGATATGCTGGCACGCCGTCCATATCGTTGTCGGCATTGGGATCGCTCCCCCCCGATTCCACGATATCGGGAATCCCGTCGTTATCGTCGTCCAGGTCCACGGCATCGGTCACGCCGTCGCCGTCGGAATCCATGACCTCCCTGTAGTCCACCTCCGGTGTGCCGGTATCGTAGAGGTTGGGAAGATCGCTGGCCCCTCCGTTCTGGTCGTCGTTGACATCTACGGGCATACCGGTATCGTCCACGTCATCGAAAGTGTCGAGCAGTCCGTCGCCATCGGTATCGGTAAGGGTCCCGTTGTCGGAGAACCCTGCTTCAAGGGTGTCCGGAAGTCCGTCGTTGTCGCTATCGGTATCGATATAGTCGGGCAGGTCCTCCGCGGCGTCCCCATCGGTATCGGTAGGTTGTGT
>NZ_JBNGOP010000101.1:0-524 GCF_050589625.1 Maribacter sp. 2-571
TTTATAGACTTGATCAAGGACGTGCACCGGGATCAGGTGGACGCGCAGTCGCACCGGGATTTTCCCTTCGAGCAATTATTAGATCATTTATCTATAGAACGGGATCCTTCCCGCCACCCCCTGTTTCAGGTGTTATTTGATTTTCAGAGTTTTGGGGAAAATGAAACGGACACTTTATCGGAGTATCTACAGCCCGCTATTTTAGGGGAAGATAATGCAACGGAGAAGTACGACCTGTCTATTTTCATGGATGACAGTAATACGGGGATAGCAGTTCAGATAAGCTATGCGACGAGTCTGTTCGCAAAAGAGACCATTGAAAGAATGGCACGGCACTATCTAACGCTATTGGAACGTTTGGTAGCGGATGTTACGAGTTCTTATTTGTCACATTCTTTATTGGATACTTCCAGTTACCGGACGGTGGTCCACGATTGGAACGCTACGGATGTGGAATACCCCAAGGGGGAGACGGTCGTTTCCCTGTTCGAGGCCCAGGTAGAATCGACTCCTGAGGCGATTGC
>NZ_JBNGOP010000102.1:0-521 GCF_050589625.1 Maribacter sp. 2-571
CCCGCAGGGTCCCGTTGTTCGTAGAAGCCCGAGGAGGTAAAGGCGCTGGCGTCCCCCGGGGCGTCGTTGATCACGAAGCCGCCCGTGGCGGTCTGGGTACAGACCTCTATACCGTTGGCGAACAGGCGCGCGGTGGTACCGTCATAGGTCGCCGCGATGTGCACCCACGACCCCTGCGGGGAATAGCCCGCATAACAGTTCACCGAGCCCTCGGTGGTGGGGAACTCCCATTTGTATAGGCTGTTGTGGAAACCGAAGAACAGTGCCGGGTAGTCGTGGCTCAGGATGCCCACGTTGTGCACCAGCTCGTCGCGGTTGACCCAGGCCATTACGGTGACCGAACTCGATGTGGCATCGAAAGTGGCATCGTAGGGCACCTCCAATATGGTATTGCTCTGGAACTCCGCACCGTCGAACTCCGCGGCCTTGCCGAAGAGGCCGTTGTCGGTGGCGGGGATGTTGTCGGTACTGGGCACTTTTGTGGCCCCGTTGTCGTCCACATCGTAGAGGAGCCCGTCGTT